>NZ_CAWUDP010000014.1:0-139064 GCF_963920835.1 Scytonema sp. PCC 10023 | reverse complement strand
AATCAAGAGTATCGCGCCAAAGCCCTAACTGCTTTAGCTGACAAACTGCCCGAAGTGTTACCCGAAGCCCTTCAAGTTGCTCGCGAAATTGCTAATGAATATAATCGCGCCAAAGTCCTAACTGCTTTAGCTGACAAACTGCCCGAAGTGTTGCCCGAAGCCCTTCAAGTTGCTCGCGAGATTGCTAATCAAGAGTATCGCGCCAAAGCCCTAACTGCTTTAGCTGACAAACTGCCCGAAGCATTAATGCCCGAAGCCCTTCAAGTTGCTCGCGAAATTGCTAATGAAAGATATCGCGTCGATGCCCTCACTGCCTTAGCTATCCCTTTATCCAAGATGCCAATAACCGAGCTTTTCTCTCTTTGGCAAGATACACTGCACAAAATATCTCAGAGACGTCGCAAGGACTTGCTGCAAGACATAAGCGCACTGGTTCCGGTTTTGTTTGCGTTAAGTGATCAGCTAGCAGTGGCTGAAGTTGCTACTGCTATTAATGATGTGGCACGGTGGTGGCGCTAATGCATGCATATTTTCTATGGCTTCCATAACCGCATTGTTACAGCACTTTGCATCTAAATGGAGTACACCCTGCCCCTAAGAGGATGTCTGAGAAGTCAATTTGCTCCGCGATCGCTCTAATGAGCGATCGCTATTTGGAGTAGATATAACTACGCTGACACCAGAGGCGGACGTAGGCGCTCAAGTTACATTTATTAATTTATAAAGTTTAATTTAGTTACTGTCTGTATATATATACAGTTTAATGAGTTGATTCAGTTTTCAAGGATACTGCTGGCGAATGAGGGGTTGAGCAAGATTTTGATATTTCCGCGCAAGAACGGGTGCTGAATCCCAGTTTTGTTTCCCCTAACCTTAGAGATAACAAGATGATTACTGAATCAACAAGCGGTTAGGAGGTTTAAACATGGCTAGTAATGCAGATACACCATCTTCCACAAACAACAATGCTCCTAAAAAACTTCTAACTATCGGAGCAGCACTTGCCCTTGCTTTGGTGGGTGGCGTTGCTTTCGCCAAAACTCAGCAAATTGAGCCTGCTGTGAATCAAGTCATAACACTTAGTCACGATGTAAAAATGGCAGGCGACTTGCAACAGCCTGCTGACTACAAACCAGGCTTAAATAGAGTAACTTTCCAAAGCGAAGGCGTCAAGATGGTGGGCAACTTGCATTTGCCTGCTGATTACAAACCAGGTGATAAACTTCCAGCTGTTGTAGTCACGGGCGCGTGGACAACGGTGAAGGAGCAAATGCCTGATTTGTATGCCAAAAAGCTTGCAGAACAAGGGTTGGCGACTTTCACATTTGATTTTCGCTTCTGGGGTGAAAGCGGCGGTGAACCACGTCAGTATGAATCGCCACAAAAGAAAATTCAGGATATCAAGAATGCAGTAAGCTACTTGCGATCGCTACCCATGATTAATGCCAACCAGATCGGTGGCTTGGGCGTGTGTGCCAGTGCTGGTTATATGGCAGAGGCAGTAGCTGAAGATACCAGATTCAAATCATTCGTAACCGTCGCTGCATGGTTGCACGATCCTGAATCTCTGCGTTCAGTCTTTGGTGAAGAAGGAGTGCGTCGCAAGATACAAGCCGGGATAGCTGCACAAAAGAAATATGCTCAAACTGGGGAAGTGGAGTATGTGCCAGCTTACAAGCAAAATGACCCAAAAGCTGCTATGTCTAGCCCGTTAAGTTATTATGGCAGTTCTTCTCGCGGTGCGATCGCGCAGTGGAAGAACCAGTTTGCAGAGATGTCGTGGGTAGAATGGTTGCAGTTTAATGCTCTTGCCGCCGCTCCCAAAGTCAATGTTCCGACGCTTTTTATTCACAGCGACAACTCAGCTTTACCAGACAGCGTGCGTAAATTTTACAATACCATGCCTGGACAGAAGAAGTTGTTCTGGACACAAGGTCAGCACACTGACTTCTACGATCAAGAACCGTATGTCACCAAGGCGGTGCAAGTTGCTGCTGTTCACTTCAAAAACACGCTAAAAGACACGAAAACTGTCCAAAAATAAATTCCAAAAATAAATTATTGATGATAATATCCCGCAGAAACATAGTTTTCACAGGTAGTGCCGGAGTTGCTTTTTTGATAACACAGATGACTACTGCCGAAGCTCAAATAAGGAATCGCAGGAATCAAACTATGAATCATGATGTTGCTCAACAAGCATTGGATCGCCAGGAAATTATCGAAACAGTTAACAAAATTGGCTTGATGGCAGATTTGCGTAACTGGGCAGAGTGCCGTGCTTCCTTTAGCGATCAGGTTGAATTCGATTACACTTCCATGTTAGGCGGTCAACCTACCACTGTCAGTGCAGATACCCAAATCCAGCAGTGGACTGAGATTGATGAGCGAAAGTTGGCGATTGGGCTTTAGCCCACTGCCCTTCGGGCGATCGCCGACACTGTTGTTCAAGTCGCAGAGGAAATAGGACGTAAACCCTCACAAGTTGCTATCAACTGGGTACGCAGCAAAGGCGTGATTCCCATTTTGGGAGCAACTAAACTATCTCAAATTCAAGACAATCTTGCTTGTCTGGATTTCCAATTATCTCCAGAACACATACAGAAACTGGATGAATTAAGAAGGCAGAAGTACGAAGGCAGAAGGCAGAAGGCGTCCCCACGAATGAATTCGGGGGATTTAATAAAGTTGCTACGCGTTTATTTTTCTCCATAAATAAATTCAGGGGCTTTAAACCTTATGGCAGAGAACAGAGGACTTATTTTTGTATCAAAGCTTACCTTCTTTCCTTCTGCCCTCTGCCCTCTGCCCTCTGCCTTTCTTCGGTCAGCTTCCTTGAGCTTGGCTTTCCCCACGACTTCTTAGTCAACACAAGAGGAGCAACCTTCGGCGGGACTTTCGAGTTAATAGACAATCACCGTAGTTAAAGATAAGCCTGATACATAAATGATATGAATAACACGTTAATGAAGGCACTGAGCCGACGTGCAATGATGTTGGGGGGAGCAGGATTTGCTGGACTGACAGCAATGGTGTTTGCAGGACGGAGTCAGGCGAATACTCAGAAGTCGCCGGAACCTAAAGCCACTACTAATCGCAACGGCAAATTTGCAGGTAAAGTTGTGCTAATCACTGGGGCAACTTCCGGTATTGGAGAAGGAACGGCTTATGCCTTTGCAAAAGAAGGAGCAAAAGTCTTCTTCTGCGGACGACGTGAAAACTTGGGCAAACAAGTTGAAGCCAAAATCAAAAGTTTTGGTGGCGAAGCAACGTATATGCAAGCCGATGTCAGAAAAGAAGAAGATGTCAAAGCATTTATTGACGCCTGTGTCAAGAAGTATGGTCGGATTGATATTGCCTTTAACAATGCAGGTATTGAGAGCAAACCTGCCACAATTGCTGAGCGATCGCTTGAAGAATGGATGGACTTGCTCAACACTAATGCAACGGGTGTGTTCTTATCGATGAAGTATGAACTACCTCATATGTTGCGCCAAGGCGGTGGAGTCATTGTCAACAATGCCTCGGTTTCCGGACACGTCGGCTTTGCAACGATTGCTCCCTACAGCGCCAGCAAACACGCCGTTATCTCCCTAACCAAAGTTCCAGCCTTGGAATATGCAGACAAGAATATTCGCGTCAATTCGGTTTCACCCGGAGCAGTCGATACCCCTATGCTACGACGGGCGCTAGCCGCTTGGAAAACTGACTTTAAGGCAGTTTCTCAAGATTATCCCATCAAGCGAATTGTCAATACAGAAGAAATTGCGAGAACCGTGATGTGGTTGAGTTCTGATGATGCAACTTGCATCACGGGCATGGATGTTGATGCTACAGGCGGTTATTTGACCAAGTAATTGAGAATAATCTCACCACCACAAAACTTTTTAACTCTTTATTACAAGCAAACAAAATCTTTTATGGCGTTTAAGACTCGGCGTACCCTGCTTAGGAGTGCCTTAGCAGCAGGCGCATTGGCAGCAGTAGGCATAATATCAAGCCCGGTAGCATCCGCAATCACTAAAGATGACCAAATCCGCCAGAAAAATGAGCGAGTCGTTCGCGATTTTCTCGACCTTTTGTCCAAGAAGCGCATGGATACATGGCTTGAGTTATGGGATAAAGACGGCGTACAGGATATGCCTTATTCACCGCCTGGCTTTCCCAAACGGCTTGAGGGTAAAGCTGCGATCGCAAAGCACTACAGCGCACTCCCCACCAATGTGGGCAAAATGGTTTTCCCCGACTTAGTCATCTATCCCATGGTTGATCCAAACACCCTTTATGCAGAATACCGTGGGGAAATTGAAGTTCTGGCGACTGGCAAACCTTACAACAATATCTATGCAGGACTATTCAAATTCCGCAACGGCAAAATTCTGCTCTACCGAGAATACTACAACCCGATGGTGTTTACTGAAGCCTGGGGAGACAGTTTTTCAAAATGATTCAACCTTTCAAAGTAAGCAGTTTACCTATCACAAGCAGTCAGTTTTTAAGTTTATTGTAGGAGAAGCAGATGGCAGACAAGTTTGAGAATTCATCATCTTCAGAGACGAACCTCACGGGTAGAAGGTCAACTAAGGGAGTTTCTCGACGGCGAATACTTGTTGGCGGTGCTTCTGTTGCTGGAGTTGGTGCAACATTTCTGGCTGGAGGTGCCCAAGCGAATACTCAGAAGCCGCCGGAACCCAAAGCCACTACTAATCGCAACGGCAAATTTGCAGGTAAAGTCGTGGTGATCACCGGGGCGACTTCCGGTATTGGGGAAGGAACGGCTTATGCCTTTGCAAAAGAAGGAGCAAAAGTCTTCTTCTGCGGACGACGTGAAAACTTGGGCAAACAAGTTGAAGCTAAAATCAAAGGTTTTGGTGGCGAAGCAACGTATATGCAAGCCGATGTCAGAAAAGAAGAAGATGTCAAAGCCTTTATTGACGCCTGCGTCCAAAAGTATGGTCGGATTGATATTGCCTTCAACAATGCAGGCATCGTGAACCCTGAGTTTACAAAGATTCACGAACAGAAAACCGAGGACTTCCTCAACTGCATGAACACCAACGCGCTTGGTACCTTCCTCTCAATGAAGTACGAAATCCCGTATATGCTCAAGCAAGGCGGTGGTGTCATCCTTAACACGGCATCCGTATCGTCGCATCGCGCTTTCTCTGAACTCTCCCCGTACAGTGCCAGCAAACACGCCGTGGCTTCGCTTACCAAAGTGGCGGCGCTGGAGTACGCCCGCAACAATATTCGCGTGAGTTCAATCTCGCCTGGTGGAGTAGATACGCCCATGCTGCGTTATGCACGTGCCAAACGCGGCGTTTCGTTTGAGGAAGGGTCAAAGGGTATACCAATTGGACGCACAAATACGGTTGAGGAAATGGCGCGTGCGGTTATGTTCCTCGCATCCGATGAAGCTACCGCCTTTCACGGTTCGCTTGTGGATGTGACTGGTGGAATGCTGGATTAATCTCTAATTTTTTGACACAAACTTAGAAAATTTTTCTATGCAATACACAACTTTAGGACACACAGGTTTAGTTGTCTCCCGTCTCGCATTCGGTGCGATGACTTTTGGCGAAGGTCAACTTGTTCCTGGTGTCATCAACAATATTGACCAAAACATGGCAGACCAAATGGTCAACCGCGCCCTCGATGCTGGTATAAACCTTTTCGACACAGCAGATGCCTACACAAGCGGACAGTCGGAAATCATGCTAGGCAAGGCATTGGGAAACCGTCGCCATGAGGCAATCATAGCTACCAAAGTAGGATTTCGTACAGGCAATGCAATAACTGATACTGGTCTTTCCTATCGCCATATCATCGCATCTGCTGAAGCAAGCTTGAAGCGACTGGGAACAGATTACATTGACTTATATCAAATACACATTCCCGATCCCCTCACGCCACCAGAAGAAACGGTACGCGCCTTGGATGATTTAGTACGGCGCGGAATGGTGCGTTATGTCGGCTTCTCCAACCTCCCAGCCTGGAAAGCTGCCCGGATGTTGGCAATTCAAGAGCGTCATGGCTATGCTCGATTTGTGGGAGCGCAAATGTATTACTCGCTACTAGGGCGTGATATAGAACACGAGATTGTCCCGTTTGTGGAAGACACAGGTATCGGTATTTTGGTATGGAGTCCTCTTGCCAGTGGTTTCCTCAGCGGTAAGTACACTCGTCAAACCCCTGTGCCTGAAGATGCTCGTCGCAAAAATTTCCAGTTTCCACCTGTTGAGGTAGAAAAGGGCTAGCAACAGTTCAGAAAATCCTATCTAATTCTCCTCAATCCTACTCATTATTAAACTTTTAGTAACAAAATGCTAACATTTGGCTGTGGCTAGTTGAGAAGAATTACAATAAATTCATATTCGTTGTTGTAGAGTTTACCAACATTGCTACTCGGATTTCAGACAGAAATAAAAATCAACTCTTATCAACAACTTCTTCTTGCCAAACATGCGGGAGTAGCACGTCATGCTTGGAATTGGGGATTAGGACTGACCAAAGCAATACTCAATCATAACAAACTCAATCCACAACAGAAAATAAAGTTTCCCACCTCAATTGATTTACACAAATGGTTAGTTGCACTCGTCAAATCAGAATATGACTGGTACTATGAAGTCTCCAAATGTGCGCCTCAATTCGCCTTAAGAAATTTAAGGCAAGCTTGGGAAAAATGTTTTAGTAAAAAAGCAGGTGTTCCCAAGTTTAAAAAGAAGGGACGTGATGATTCCTTCACTCTAGATGGAACAATTAAAGTCATTGGTGATACTCAAATACAAGTACCAGTAATTGGAGTCTTAAAAACTTATGAATCTCTACCATCAGGGTTAAAACCCAAAACAGTAACTATTAGTCGAAAAGCAGATAGATGGTTTATTTCTTTCAAAATAGAAACAGATAGAAAACCGACTCCCAAGCGCTTTGATGTTGTGGGAGTTGATTTAGGTATTTTAAACCTGGCAGTTCTTTCGACAGGAGAAGTCTTTTGTGGAGCCAAAAAAACACGTCAATTACAAAAAAAGCTTGAGCGATTACAATGGCGCAATCGTCACAAACAACTCAAGTCTAAAAATTGGTCTGATACCAATATAAAAATAGCTCGACTACACAACCAAATCGCAAATATTCGTACTGACTACTTACATAAGTTAACAACCTACTTAGCCAAGAACCACGGCAAGATCGTGATTGAAAACTTAAATGTCAGTGGGATGTTGTCAAACCAGAAATTGTCAAAGGCAATTAGCGATGGTGGTTTTTATGAATTCAAACGCCAACTGGAATACAAATGTCAACTTTACGGTTCAAAACTGATTATAGCTGACCGCTGGTTTCCAAGTTCTAAGACTTGTTATTGTTGCGGTGAGAAAAAAGAATCTTTATCTCTTAAAGAACGTGTTTTTGAATGCTCAAAATGCGGGTGGATTGGAGATAGAGATTTGAATGCAGCTTTAAATTTAGAGAAAATAGGGAGAGCTACTCCCGAATTTACGCCTGTAGACAAGAAGATGCCGACATCCTTGGCTGAAGCAGGAAATAAAGCCTCTCAAGCTGAATAGATAGATTTGAGTAGGTTTTATGTAGCGGCTACGAGGTAGTAGATTTACTCAAGGAAATTGCCCAAAATCACGGTTCATCACCCGCTCAGGTAGCCATTGCTTGGATTCTCACCAAGTCATTCATTTCTTCAGTGATTATTGGTGCTAACAAAATGACGCATCTGGAAGACAACCTTGGAGCAGCTGAACTTAAGTTATCTTGCCATGAGCTGGAGAAACTAGATACTCTAACTGCTCCACAACCACTTTATCCGGGATGGATGCAAGCAATGGGGTGGGATGCAAAAGTGAAAGCAGCATTAGAGCAGTAGCTGTCGCAACCTGCTGTCAAAGAACACTCCAACCGACTTACAGGGGTTTTCTGTAAGGTGGGCATTGCTTACGAATATCTCAAATGTCAATCACATAGGCTTTTCTGGGCAATGCCCCGAAGTTCCCTACGGCGGGAAACCCGCCTGCAGGACTTCTCTCCACCCTACGATTTGTGGTCTAATTATAAGAATAAGCCCTGTAACACTGGTCATTTTGTCCGGTAAGAGGGGATACGCAGCGAGAGTGCAACTAATGGTAAAGTGCGCCAATGATCAGGGCAACGATGATCGGAATAAGAATGGGGATAGCAACTATGAGTCCCCATTTGCCAAACTTAATCTCTTCCCCTTCAGATTTTAAGAGTGCAATCCAGCCACCAACTCCCATCAATATCCAAAGACACCCAAAGGCAATGAAGATCACAAACACTGAGTCATTCATTTTCTTTATTGCTCACTCGTTTTGTTAGACTGACGGACTATACAAATACATCTACCTATGAATTGATCATAACTCGTTAATGTATACGGCTTTTAGGAAGCTATTGGTTTAACTTTAGGCTCGTAAATGTAGTAAGCACGACGAGTGGTTAAAACCCTTGCCATGAGCGAAGACAGCGGTAGATTTTAAACTTAGGCATTGACAGAAGTTTGCTGCATGTGAGTTTAGCCCTACCTGATTTGCTGAAGACCAGTTGAGCGAGTGAAAGCTTTCCTTGTTTAGCTTCCATCAAATTCTCAGGTTTGACTAGGCAAGATAGTCCTTTTTAGCAGTAACTTAAAATCTGATCCAGCCGTTTCGATGCTATCCACATCTTGTCTCTTCCGTCAATAGTCCTATTTACGTTTCATTTCGCCCACGTACTTATATTGCCCTAACCTGGGTGCAAAGTCGTAGCAATACTCTGCACCTGAAAACTAATGTTTATCTAAGGTATTTTCATTGCTTTATAGTTAAGCTGGCTCTATGATTAATAAAAAAAAATTATATAAATTTTTTCTTGTAATTTTTAAAGTTTATCAATATAGTTTTTTAAAGAAGCATAGAAAACTTACTATAAAAATCAAAAAACCATAGAGTAGCACAGGAGGAGCCGAATGATAGCACTTGTTGAACAAGGTCAACGCAGATTAACGATGCAGTCTATTGAAATGATTCGTGGTACTACAGCAATCCGCTGCTTGGATTGGGATCGCGATCGCTTCGATATTGAATTCGGACTCCAAAATGGCACAACTTACAACTCTTTTTTAATACAGAGTGAAAAAACAGCTTTAATTGATACTTCCCATGAAAAGTTTCGCCAACTGTACTTAGATACAGTGTTGGGACTGATTGACCCACAAAAGCTGGATTACTTGATTGTTAGCCATACTGAACCAGACCACAGTGGATTGGTCAAAGATATACTGGCGCTAGCTCCTCAGGTAACTGTTGTTGGTTCTAAGGTGGCAATTCAGTTTCTAGAAAATTGGGTACACGCTCCATTTAAGCAACAGATTGTGAAAAATGGCGATCGCCTAGATTTAGGTAACGGACACGTCCTGGAATTTGTGATTGCGCCTAATCTGCACTGGCCTGACACAATATTCACTTATGATACCAAAACGCAAATTTTATACACTTGTGATGCGTTTGGTATGCACTATTGTGACGACCATACTTTTGATGAAGATTTAGACCTGATCGAAGAAGATTACCAGTACTATTACGACTGCTTGATGAGACCAAATGCTCGCTCAGTGCTGTCTGCTCTCAAGCGGATGAGTGAGTTGCCAGAAATTGCAACCATTGCCACAGGTCACGGTCCTCTACTCCATCACAATGTTACCGAACTGGTAGGTCGCTATCGTCAGTGGAGCCAAGAGCAAGCAAAGGCAGAAACAACAGTTGCCGTCTTTTATGTCTCAGATTACGGATATAGCGATCGTCTTTCTCAAGCGATCGCCCACGGTATCACGAAAACGGGTGTGGCAGTGGAAATGATGGATTTGAAGTCAGCTGATCCTCAAGATGTCAGAGAATTGGTAAGCATTGCCAGTGGATTGGTAATCGGCACTCCACCAACGACAGGACCTATCGCTGCTTCTGCTCAAACTGCCATCAGCACTGTTCTAGCTGCTGCCAAAGCCAAGCAGTCCATTGGTGTATTTGAATCCGGAGGTAGGGATAGTGAATCAGTTTATTTACTGTTCAATCAGTTCCGGGACTTAGGGCTAAATCCTGCCTTCTCACCAATTGTCGTTAAGGAAACACCAACTGATGCCACATACCATTTGTGTGAAGAAGCTGGCACAGACATGGGGCAGTTGTTATCGCGCGATCGCAATATCAAGCAAATCAAAGCCATAAATTCTGAGCTAGAAAAAGCTTTGGGACGCTTAAGTTCAGGACTTTACATCCTCACAACTCAAAAAGGCAGTTTCAGCAGTGCTATGTTGGCTTCCTGGGTAGCGCAAGCTAGCTTTAAGCCTTTGGGCATAACAGTTTTGGTAGCTAAAGACCGTGCCATTGAATCTTTGTTGCATCCAGGTGACCACTTCGTTCTTAATGTTTTGGAAGAAGGCAATTATCAGAGACTGATGAAACACTTCCTCCAGCGCTTTGCTCCTGGTGCTGATCGTTTTGAAGGAGTCAAAACTTACTCAGCAAACAATGATTGTCCGATTTTGGCAGACGCCCTTGCTTATTTGGAGTGCGAAGTCAAAAGCCGTATGGAGTGCGGCGACCACTGGAATATTTACAGCACTGTCTCTATAGGTCGTGTCTCTAAACCTGATGCTCTGACTGCGGTTCACCATCGCAAAGTCGGCAATCACTATTAAGTCACTAGACCCAAATAAACACAACGACGGAAAAACTCATGCAGAAACTGCAAGCTAGTCGCTTTGACAAAATCAGCCTCACTGCTTTCATGGTGAGCAAAGCCCGACAGTTTACAGATATTCCCTATGCCAAGGAGTTGGCACAATTGGTATCGCAGAGGTTGGTAGAGCTATCACCAGAAAACCAGAACAAAAGCGTTTTGCTTACCGCACGCGTGGAAGCTCGTTATAAGGCCATTAACCAAGTTATGGCTCAATATCAAATAGCGCAAGTTCTGGAACTGGCATCCGGTTTGCTACCGCGTGGTCTTTTCATATCAAGTGATCCTAACATCACTTTTATTGAAACTGACTTGCCTGCTATGATTCGTTGTAAACAACAACTAGTTCAGCAACTTGTTGGGGAACGTCCTAATCTACACTTTCTGGAAGTTGATGCGACTAGCCGCCCCAGTCAGTTTTTGCAAAGTTCTAAGCAACTGAACGCAGGACAGCCAATCATGATTTTGTGTGAGGGGTTGTTGACACATCTCAATTTGGCGGAAAAACAACAAGTGTGTGCCAATGTCCGCGAGATGCTTTCCTCTTATGGTGGCGTCTGGATTACTCCTGACTTCATTGACACAGCTAGTCTTTCACAATCAGTACAAAATGATCCAGATTTACAAAAGCTCTTACAAACAGGTACTAACCTGACAGGTAGGTCTTTAGTAGATAACAATTTTGAAACGCCAGAAGCGGCGCGGCAGTTCGCTTATGAACAAGGCTTCCGTGTGGCAGAACATACTATGTTGAACGTGATGGAGCAGTTAAGCTGCTTGGAAATCTTGGGCATTGACGCAGAAGTCGTCAGAAAAATGCTTGCAGCTCAATCTGTCTTTGCACTTACTCTTGATGTCGCTTGATTTTCAACAGGATGCCAGTAAGAAACATTGCTGGCAGTAACTACATTAACTGCACGCTAGCACTCCAGTGACTAACAAATAACAAAATTACCCAACCTAATAAATCTATGGCAGACATAAAACTACGCGATGTTCAGGTTGCCTCAATTGGTGCTGACACGACTGTACTGCGATCGCGCACTTGGGATAGACTCAAATTTGAAGTCGAATACTCGCTCCAAAAAGGAACGACTGCCAACTCCTACTTAATTCAAGCTGAGAAAACCGCGATTTTGGACCCTCCGGGAGAGTCGTTTACAGAGATTTATCTGCGTGAACTACAGCAGGACGTTGATTTAAGCCATCTTGATTATGTCATTTTGGGTCATGTCAACCCAAATCGTTGCGTGACATTGAAGGCGTTGCTGGAGTTAGCTCCTCAAATTACCTTTATCTGCTCGAAAGCTGGTGCAGTCGCTTTACGTACGGCGTTTCCAGACCGAGAGCTAAAAATAAGTGTTGCGAGGGGAGAAGAAGTTCTGGATTTGGGTCAAGGTCACAAGCTACAATTTATTGCTGTCCCCACGCCACGTTGGCCTGACGAGCTTTATACTTATGACCCTGAAACTCGCATTTTGTTTACTGATAAACTATTTGGTACTCATATTTGTGGGGATGAAGTTTTTGATGAAGGTTGGAAACGCCTAGATGAAGACAGACGGCACTATTATGATTGCCTTCATGCTGGTCAGTTTCGGCAGGTAGAAATAGCACTTGACAAATTTGCTCCTTTATCAGTCAAGTTCTATGCTCCTGGTCACGGTCCTCTTGTACGCTTCAGCAAAAGCCGACTCACCCATGACTATCGACAGTGGAGTCAGCAGCAGAAGGATAAAGACTTGACAGTGGCAATGATTTATGCGTCTGCGTATGGGAACACAGCGACTTTGGCACAAGCGATCGCCAAGGGCATTACCAAGTCGGGTGTAGCTGTAGAGTTAATTAACTGTGAGTTCACAGATCCAACTGAAATTCAGGCAGTTGTCGAAAAATGCGATGGATTTATCATCGGTTCTCCGACATTGGGGGGACATATGCCTACCCAAGTGCAAACAGCCTTAGGTATTGTGCTTTCAACTGCTACTAAAAGCAAGTTAGCAGGTGTTTTTGGTTCTTATGGCTGGAGTGGGGAAGCAGTTGATGAAATTGAAAGCAAATTACAACATGCAGGCTATCACTTTGGCTTTGACACGATGCGGGTTAAGTTCAAACCCACTGATGCCATCCTACAACAGTGTAAAGAAGCGGGAACTGACTTTGCTCAAGCTTTGAAAAAGGCGAAGAAAATTCGCACTCCCCGACAAAGCGTAAGTGATTCCCAAATTGACAGAACAGAACAAGCCGTGGGGCGAATTATTGGATCTCTGTGTGTGGTTTCTGCTAAACGCGGAGAGATCAGCAGCGCTATGCTCGCCTCTTGGGTGACTCAAGCAAGCTTCAATCCCCCTGGTTTAACGGTTGCAGTTGCCAAAGACAGAGCGATTGAATCTTTAATGCATACGGGAGATAATTTTGTCTTAAATATCTTGAAAGAAGGCATGAACTTGAGGCGGCACTTCCTTCAACCCTTTGCACCTGGACAAGATCGCTTTGCTGGCTTGGCAACTCAAACAGCCCAAAATGGCTGTTCCATCCTCAACGATGCTCTCACTTATTTAGAATGCACTGTCCATAGCCGGATGGACTGCGGTGATCACTGGGTTGTTTATGCCATAGTCAACAGTGGTCAAATATTACAGTCTATGGGGATGACTGCAATACATCAGCGCAAATCGGGCAGCCAGTACTAAGCAATTCATAAGGTACGGTATTCAAAAAGAAGAAACTCACTGCTGGCAGGCATCTTGCCTGTTGACTATGTGCACTTCTTTTGGCGTGAGCGCTAAATTTTTCAACAATACTTTTCATAATCCAGTAGGAGCTTAAATGCAAGAGTCCCTTGAGAAGCCATCCACAAATCGATACGCATGGTTGAATCGGAATAGCCTTGTGCGATGTCTTGAAGCTGTCCAAGACTTACTTGTGATTTCTTTATGTATTGGTCTGTTCAGCTTCATGACAATCCAATTGCGAGCCATGTTCTATTCGCTGCTACCTCCCCTGAATTTTCAAGTTGTCACCTCAGATATTCTATTTTTGTTGATTTTAGTTGAGTTATTTCGACTGCTGATTATTTACTTACAAGAGCAACGAATATCTATTGGCGTAGCAGTAGAAGTATCCATCGTATCCGTTCTGCGAGAAGTGATTGTGCGGGGAGTGCTGGAAGCACACTGGAGCCAGATTTTAGCTTCTTGTGCCTTCTTGCTTGTTATGGCGGTATTACTAGTCGTTCGAGTTTGGTTACCACCAACCTTCAGCGGCATTGACCCTGAACGTCGTCTCTCTATGAGAAATAAATTACTTACGGCAGATCAATTATCTGAATCTATTCATCCTATGGACTCTCCAGTTACAGCTTCTATTTTGGCAGAAGACAATAATCGGGTTAGAGGTGAATACTGAAATGAAAAATCCGTGACAGTCAGACATTATTCGCGATTGCCTTCTCCAGGTGCCCCTTGGGGCAATCGCCTCCCAGATCCAGCTTCGTCCATCCCAAGATCGCAGTCGCAGCGCACCTCCGTCTACTAGTTTTATTTTTTACATTTTTTCTGTGACACTACTAAGTGCGGAATATGGGCTACTCCTTTCGCGCCCGAAGATTACGGTAAGGTGTGCACCCGGTGCAGGGGAGAAGAAACTACATCGGTAATCTTACACCACCGAAGGGAGTAAAACATAAGGTGAGCTTGAATGCACATAGCCATTTTTCTGTCAATGCGTAAGTCCTAGAGACTTTCCGCATGATTCGTGATAACAGTTTGGGATTTGCAGAAGCTTTGGAGAAAGCAGCCCAATTGGAATTTGGAAAAGTTGACTCACCGTTGTGTGCAACTAATGGATTGCTGTCCGTCTAAACTAACTCAAAAAGGTGACATGCTCCCGATGCGTTTACCCTAGTGAACTGATACCCTAGAAAATATCTGCCGGGTCTGCGGAGCGGAGTTTGTTCATAGCCAACAACCCAGAAGTCATACACATTAAGATTGTTGATATTAAGATAATTAATATGTTGTTTAAGCTCATAATTATTGGTAATTTAGTAGCTTTCATGGCTAAATCATATATACCTAAAGAAATAGCAAATCCTGGTAAATAACCCAAAGCCGCCAAGATAAAAGCCTGTTGAAATACCACATTTAATAGATAATTATCTTCATAACCTATAGCTTTTAAAGTAGCATAGGCAGTCATTTGAGTGGAGATATTACTATAAAGAATTTGATAGACAATGACCACACCAATCACAAAACCCATTGTGAGCATGAGGTTAAATATAAACCCAATGGGCGTTCTGGTCGCCCAATATTTTTTCTCAAAATTTATAAACTCTTGTTTGGTAAAGATTAGAATATCATTAGCTAAGTTGGTTCGGAGATTTTCCAAAATTTTTTGAGGTTCTACGCCAGGAGCGAGAGTTATCGCACCCACATCTATCATTTCTGAAGGCCGCTTGTTTAGAGATATTCTGAGGAAAGTTGAGTCGCTGACAATTAAATTGCCATCTACTCCAAAAGAAGGACCCAAACTGAATAAGCCACCTACTCTAACTCTATAGCCACTGACTGCATCCAAGGTAAATATTTCAACGACTAGCTCAGTATTTGCTGACTCAAATCTTTCAGCAACTGGTCCGAACTCTGGTCGAGAATTCCGGTCAAATAGTACCACATCAGGAATTTTTATTTTCTCTACATTTTGCTCAAGTTCTGGTAAATTGATAGCCTCCTTTCCCGGTTCAATACCTATAACATATATTGAGTATTTTTCACCGTTAATGGGATTTTTGAATTTGGCAAATCCCAAATATATAGGTCTGACTGACTCTACACCATTAAACCCTAAAGCTTGGTATAAACGAGTCCGAGAAAAGCTTTGATTTGCAGTCAAAGATTTATATTGAGAACTGATTAAAAATAAATCTCCTTGGAGACTGTGATGTATCTGAGTAGCACTTGAGTAGAGAGCATCTTGTAAACCAATTTGCACAAACATTAGACTCACAATAAAAGCAATGCCTGCCACAGCGACGAAAAAACGAACTCTTTGGTGGACTAACTGTAGCCATGCCAAGGGAATCTTGGAAGTCATAGTTTCATATCTGGAAATATAGTTTTGTAAGTTACGTTAAGTTATTTAACAATGCCTTCGACGGTAGTTATATTTGAATGGCTACATCTACCTGTAAGTTGGTTAAACCTGCGACCCGTTGACTGTCCACTGGATTATCGATGCGGATTTTTACCGAAATCACTCTACGGTCTGTGTCTACTCCTGGATTAAGATTTAAAATACTCTGTTTGCTAACTTGCAAACCAATCTCGCTTACTGTTCCCGACAATTTTCCAGTAAATGCAGTACTGGTCATGGTGGCTTTTTGACCGAGGCGCACTTTCTCTATATCAGTTTGATAAACTTCTGCAACCACATACATTTGAGATGTTTTGCCTATCTCAATAATCCCTGAATTACCAATCGCTTCTCCTGTTTTGGTATGAACTTTCAAAACTTTTCCATTCATAGGAGATATGACGTAAGTTAAATCCCGTTCTGCTTTTGCTTGTGTAACTGCAGTTATGGTACTCTTAAGTTGAGCTTCTGCCACCAGGACATCTACATGACGCACCTCACTAATGCTTGCTAGTCTGGCTTTTGCCTCCTTTATCTCGTCGTCAAGCGTGTTCACAGTCTTGTTTAGGTTTGCCTTAGCTTCTGTGAGCTGCTGTCGCACCGTCAGAAGTTGTAAACGCTTGCTATCTGCAATAGAAGCTGAAATGGCACCGAGTGAGTATAACTGCTGATACCGATTGTTCTCGGTTTGGGCATTGTCTAACTCAGCCTGCAAGCGGGCGATTGTTGCTTGTTGAGTGGTCACTTCTCCTTTTAATTGAGTTTCTAAACGGGCGAGTGTTGCTTTTTGAGCCGAAATGTCTCCAGATTTTGCTCCGGCTTTGACCTGCGCTAGTTGAGCTTGAGCAACTTTCACTTTGTCTTGTGCTTGTTCGAGTGCTGCTGTGGCTCTGGCATAATCTTGGAGCAACGCTACTATTTGCCCGAAGCGAACTGTGTCTCCTTCTTTCACCAACAGTTTTTCTACTCGAGTACCCGAGAGTGAACTGGGGGCTGATAAGTGAGTGATTTCGCCTTGAGGCTCTAGGCGTCCCAAGGCTGTAATTGCAACTCTGACAGGAGCCGACTTATGGGATTTTGATGGGTAAGTCTGAATGTTAGACCGAAATCGTGAAAAAATGTATACAGATGCTACCCCTATGACTAATGCAATAGAAGCTACCGAAATGATTCGCCATCGACCTGACGGTTTTTCAAGTAATTGGCTTTTCTTGTCTTCTGCCATATTTTCGTCCCAACGTTTGCCTCGACCTGTTAATCTCTCGGTACTTTCGCTTGGTAGCACTGGCTTAACCATTAACAAGGTATCTGTTTAACTGCCCTTGTTGTAGAGCTTGGGACTGGCTTGAATCAAATTGCTGATTGACATCCCAAGGTACGAACTTTAACACTTGGAGATAACGGCTACTCTTGCTAAAGGAGTGGTCTGCGGCAGTCCGTATTACTACGGCTTGTTACGGTCTATGCCGTTTTGGCAACTACCCAGTACAGGCTTCCTTGTAGATACAGCTTGCTCAATGCTAATTCCTAAAATCTGTTTTGTTCGTAATGGATACTTTTGGATATAATCAAACACTATAGACATTTGGAAAAATGGTAGACACTCAATTAAGCGATCGCTATGCGCGTCCATCTAGAACAGAGGTCGTTGATTGGTTTAATACTGAGTGACTAAATACCATCAATTTTTTTTGGTGCAAGATGTGAACCTCCCAAGGGCACGGCGATTACGTGGAGCGCAGACTTCTCGCAGCATATCGCTCCCATAAAATATGAAAGAAAAACAATTCATTGTAAACCTTGATATATAAGGGTTTGAAAATGTGTTTCTTAGAAGTTTACCTATCACACTATTCTCCAGATTTTAATCTGATTGAACATGGTCATAAATCAAGGTTTTTTTACGCCAGTTTTCTGTCACCACAACAAAAATGGTTGATACGTTTGATTGCCACCGCACTCGATTCAGTCAATCCCAAACATCTGCGAAACTGCTTTGCGCTCTTACTTCTACTGTACTTGATAAACCTACAATCCACTGTCAAATAAAAATCGTTTTTCATGAAAGACCAAGTTACTAGCCTTTTTGATTTAAAAGTTCTAACACCCGCATATATTCGTACCCTAGATAACAATAATTATGAACAAGCTATTCACAAGATTTTTTGTAATGCCAAGGTTGAAACTTTAGAGAACGGCATGAGAATCTTAGAGGGTGGTGGAGAAAACAAAATTTTGGTAATTCCCGGATTTCAGTCAAATCTTCTCACGTATGCTTCTCTTTTGGCGAACATCTTTACTCTATTACCTCCTCAATGGGGATATTTAATCTTTGACCTGCCTGGTGTCGGTCTCAATCAGCATAGCGATGTAACACAAGCCGCACAGACAGACCAGATTTTATTAACTACAATTCAAATACTATTACGCAAACAAAAAGTTAATGCTATTGTACCAGTATCTTTATCGAGTCCTTTGGTTTTTAGATATTTAACAGATTTATATAGTATTGTTCCATCCTTGAAGATAATATTTCTTGTCCCATATCTTCTACCCAGTCCCACCACAGAAAGTGCAATGATTTTATTCTTCAATTTTTTTTTGTGGGTTTATGAGCGTCTAAATATTAGAGCTTATCGAGCATATAATACCATTCCTTTAATAGATAAAATTTGGAAGAGTGTTATTGCTCCTAATTCAAAAGCATCATGTACTTTTCCTCTGCAAAGTCTTTCTATACGTTTAAGTAATACTCCGTGGACACCTTATCATTATATTACTCTAATTTCTCAAATGCCGCTAATCAAAGAATTTCCGAGACACATTAAAAGTGCTTTTATCTTGGGAAAGTATGATAATGTAGCTCAACCAGATAAGATCGAAACATGGATTCGTAGCACATCTCAAAATTCCCCCATTTATTGGTTAGAAAGTAACCATTCAATCTTTACAGAGTTACCAGATAAAGCTGCAATGACTATAGTCGAAACCATAGCAACATTAAATAATTTATGAAAATGAATCATTTAATATCGCACTTAAAGGGCTATGATGAAGACCGTGAGTTTGGGGTGTTTTATTGGCTCAATGAATCGTAATTGCTCATAGCAAAAAGCAGGGCTTGTAGTTCGTGCGACATCAATTTGCACATTCATATTTCTATTGTGCAACGCCATTTTTTTAACTCTTATTCTTCGCACGTTCTGAGTGTGTATTTAAGAATGGTTGTTCGCAGTAGAAAAAGAAGAGGTATGCTGCAAGCAAAATTAGTGGCGTGCCTATAACAAGAAGTAAGATAAACTCCAAAACTTCTCCTAGATGTAATGGATGCAAACCATACTGCCAGATAATTTGTAATAGAGGTGCATGAACAAGATAGAGGCTGTAGGAAAATGTACCTATAAACACAAGCGGTCTGGAACTAAGAAAATCACGAAGTTTGTTCTCTCCAGGATGCGAGGCTGCAATGAGCAAAGACAATGCAGCGAAAGCACAAAGAGTATCTAAAAAGGCTAATCGTTCAAACGCCAGATCGAATCCCCACAGATAGCAAAAAAAGATAATCATCAAAACTGAACTAGCTATGGCGAAGTGGCAGGGAAAATGCTGACGCACTAAGTACCAAAACTTCTCTTGAGAGAAAACAATAGTAGCTGCAAGCATGCCTAACACGAAATAGAAACACATACCTATGAATTGTGGGGGTATGAATTTGACATGGTTGATTTCCAGCAAAATAATAGTGGTGTAAATCAATAAACCTGTTCCAAGTGTGGTCCTAATGCCCCCAAAGCGCTGCCAACTCAGTACAAGCAGGGGGAAGTAAAGGTATAGGTGTGATTCAAGGGCAATTGACCAAAAGACATAGTTGATTTGGGTTGTTGTCACAATGTCTTGCATCATGGCTAAATGCGCCATAAATCCGACAAATGTGACAGGCAGGCTTATATCCCAATGTGTTCCTGTCTTCAGATTAATAAAAAGCCATATGGAGATGAGTGAGAACAATAGAGCAAAGTAGTAAGGAGGCAGAATACGCTTTGCCCGCCTTTTGAAGAAATTCAGTGTCCCACCGTCCAAAACTCCACTGCTGTGAACAACGGGTAGCATCAGACAAAAGCCTGATAGTACAATGAACACAACTACCGCAAAATGACCGTAAAAAAGCCAGCTAGTAAAAATCAACGTCAATCCAGTAGGTCGATGACCATATTCATAGGGTGGAACAACAGCCGGCCATAGCTGGAACCATACATGACTAAATAAGACAAACAACGCTGCGAGAGCACGCAAGCCGTCCAGAAAGTCAATATGTTTTACCATACGCTCAGTAGAAGCCACAGTTCCTCCTGTATTTATACTTCAATGACTTCATGCACGTTTTCTTATCTCGACTTTATGCATTTAGGCGGCATAGACCAAGGTATCGGTCAAACGTTTTAACAAAGTACGAGGAATTTTCACCCGAAGCGGTTGATAGCTAGCAAGAACAATGGAAACAATTCTTACCCATACCCAGCAATTAGTGTACACACTAGTATCTTTGATGCCATCTGCATACCAAAGAGAAAATCTCAAAGCTCTGTTGGGATTATTCTTAGAAGTCACTCTAGCTGGTTGCGGCTATGAATACCGCTATAAGTCCGGGGAGTGTTAACCTAATCTCTCAATTAAATGCTCTCCTACACGCAAAGCATTTGCCATAATTGTTAGCGATGGATTCAAAGCAGCACTGGAAGGGAAAAAGCTACTGTCAACAACGTAAAGGTTATCAACATCATGCGTGCGGCAATTAATATCAAGCACGGAAGTTTTAGGGTCTTCACCGAAACGGCAAGTTCCACACTGATGTGTAACTTCTTTCATAGGCAACTTTGTAGTAAAATACAAAGAAAAACTATTTTGATGGCGTTGTTCAATAGATTTCAAAACTTGATTCCATCGCTTTATTAAACGATTAAATACTTCTTCATTGTTGTTTGTATAGTCAAGAAAGATTTTATCTCCCTGGAGTCGCACACGATTATTTGGGTCTGGCAAGTCTTCAGTTATGAGCATCCAAGCAACAGAATGATTTGCCACTATTTCAGCTAAGATGCTAGGCAGAAAAGGTGGTCCATTAGCTGTAACTTTATCTTTGTTAAGATTGCCTATTAATTGGATACTTCCCATTGGGTAAGGAAAATCTTTCTCTCCCCAATAAAAATCATTGAGAGCAAGTGTCTTTTGATAAACTGTAGGATTCTGTTTTGCCGTCACAGCTATGACCACTGCAAACTTATGTGCCATGTAATTGCGTCCTACAAGATAAGAACTATTAGCTAATCCATTCGGGTGCTGGTCATTGGCTGATTTCAATAACAATACTGCTGAGTTGACTGCGCCACAAGCCACAACAACAATATCCCCAGAAAATATATAACGCTGACCTGCAATTTCTGCTTCAACTCCAGTCACTTCACGACCAGATGCACTCGTATACAAACGCAAAACTTTTGCATTGGTCATTAAAGTTAAATTAGGATAGACAAGTGCTGGACGTAAACCGTTAATATCAGCGTCGGCTTTGGCATTGAGAAAACACGGGAAGCTATCACAAGTATCACAACGAATACAAGAACTTAAAAAACGATTGGTTTCATTGAGCTTGATGCCAAGTGGTAAATAAAATGGATGAAGGCTTTTATCTTTTAAGGCATCATGAATTTGCTGAATGAGCGGTTCGTGATTGATTTGTGGAAAGGGATAGTCTTCAGTGCTTTGTGGTTCTGTAGGATCTAGACCTCGTAGACCATGTACTTCGTAGAGTTTCTCAGCTTGAGTGTAGTAAGGAGCAAAGTCCCGATACTTCAATGGCCATTCAGGAGAAATACCATCCTTATGAATGATTTTTTCAAAGTCCTGCTCACGAAATCTGAACAAAGCAGCACCATAGAATTTGGTGTTACCACCAACATAATAGTGTGTGACTGGACGCAACGGTTTGCCATCTTTTTTATACCAAACCTCAGAGTTCAGATAGCGTTCTTTTTTGTGGACTTCTGTAGAATCCCAATTAGCTTTTTCCTTGGGTAAAAAAGTTCCTCGTTCTAAAACTAAAATTTTCTTTCCACTAGATGCTAGTCGGTTAGCTAATGTTCCACCACCAGCACCCGTGCCAATAATAATAACATCATAATGACCATCAACCATATTTGTTTTGTTTTTTCGGGCATAAATTAGGTAAAAAATTAGTACTTCTTGGGTCAGAATTCAGAATTTATAAGGAGTCTATTACTATTGGTATATTCACTTTATCAAATGTTATCCTGATTCTTTAACTATTTTGACTCCTGAATTATGGCTTCTGAATTCTTACTAAATTAGTTTTGTGTAGAATTTTCGTCACGCATTTGATTTTCTAAACAGGTTCGATTTAAATTGGTCAAACCAATCCAGCGATCAATTGAATCTCTAAAGTTGGGAAAAAGTTGTAGATTGGAAAATAATAGCCTTGTTAAAACTCCATCAAGCATGACTTCTCCCTGATTTTTCTTAATAGCTTTGATAACCGCATTTGCCACATCAATTGGTCTAGAAACATGTGCTAAACTTGGTGGTCTTAAACCAAAATCAAGAGACATTCCTGCTGAAACATATCCAGGACAAACGACAGAAACCCCTACATTAGTACCAGCTAATTCCTGCCGTATTGCATTTGACCACATAATCATACCTGCTTTACTTGCCGAGTAAATACTGTTGTAAGGCTCTCCCATTTTACCAGAAGTAGATGCAATATTTACGATGTGCCCACTATTGCGGTTTATCAGACTTGGTAGTATCAAACGAGATAATTCCATTGGTGCAAGTAGATTAGTCTTTAATATCGATTGAATATCCTCTAATGTGTAATTTTGAAAAGGTTGAAATTTTCCTATTGCAGCATTGTTAATCAAGATATCAATTGGACTTACAAGCTCATGAATTTGCTGCACAAGAACTGGTAATTCTTCCAAGTTGCTAATATCAAATGGAATACTTATGCATGTATTACCTATCATTTCGAGTTCAGAACATATTTTTTCTAAACTTTCCTTGGAACGAGAAACTCCAACGATAGTTGCCTGTTCTTTCGCCAGAGTACGAGCCATAAATACTCCAATACCACCAGATGCACCAGTCAAGACTACTGTCTTACCTGCTATGGTTTTCATAATTACCCGCCTGTATATTACATATACTCACATCTTGCACTAAGAAAAATTGATGTAATTTAATGACTCAGTATTAAAGTACAACCTTTGATTTAGCGATAAAAACCAATAAAAATCAGGTAGCGATTTCGCGCATCTTTTTATATCGCCTGGGTTTTTACGCAGAGGTGCAAGATATAAGTTTAACATCTTCCCCTCCGTTTTTGTTCCTGGAGGGCATCCACTTGCAACTTGGGTTACTACACTTACCCGCAATTTGCTATAGCTTGCTCAATAATATCAGCAGCACGCCTAACTCCACCAGCACGACAAATAGCTGCCTGTAACCTAACTGCATTTTGCTTGTACGAGTTCTGCGTCAACACCCGTTGGATAGTAGATCGCAGCCTGGAAACATTCAAGCCAGATGGGAGCAAAAATTCTCCACTACCAGTCCAAGCTATTCTTGCTGCTATACCTGGTTGATCCTTACCCAGGGGAATCCCCACCATAGGTACACCGTTACTCAAGGATTCTATAACAGTATTTGCTCCAGCATGAGTAATCGTTAGCCTAGCTTTTTTGAGTAATTCCAACTGTGGTGCATATTTAACAATTAAAGGTTCTCCAGGTAACTTTGGTAATACTTCTGGTTCAAGATTACCACCCAAAGAGATTACTAATTGAGCATCTAAACTCTCACATGCTTGGGCAATACAGCGAAAAATCTTCTCTACTTGATTTACTAAAGTTCCCATAGAAGCATAAATTAAAGGTTTTTCAGTCAGCTTTTCAAAAGGGAAATCAACAGCAGGCTCTGTTGTCAAGTCACGGAACGATCCAGTGAAATGGAACCAAGGTGGTAAATTTTGTCTGGGAAACTCTAACTCCATTGGTAGTTGATAGATGATAGCCAATTTGGAGTCAAGTTCATTGATACTAGAAAGTGGGGTCAACTTCCACTGTTTGCGATACTCGGATATAACTCTTCGGATTGGTTGGTTTATTTGCTCTATTAAATAATAAAAAGCTCGATTTCGCAGACGTGCCCACCATGCTGGATTGTAATTCCAAGCTGTGAAACACGGAGGAACACTGTCATCTGGATTTAGTATTAAGGCACAGCAGGCAGTTACAAAAGGGATGCCTAAGTATTCTGCCACTGTTCCTCCACCAAAGATAACTTGATTTATTATCAATGCATCTATACCAGCTTCACTGATTGCTGTTGGAGCATTTTGAAGAAATAAAGTCGTTAGCTCTTGCAGCATCCTGATGGTACTTTGTAGTGCAGCAATTCTGTTTAGTTCCGCAGATTGAACATTTGATTGCATCATCACTTCTGAAAAACGCTTAGATTCTGCAAGTGCCTTGAATTCCAACCCTGCTGATACAGCCATAGGTTGAGTATCTAAAGTTCCTAAAAGAGTCACACGATGACCACGTCGCTGTAGTTCACGTCCTATAGAAAACAACCCATTAAGATGACTAAATATAGGTGGACAAATGATGCCAAAATGAATCATATTATCTCCTTCAAATAATGAAATTATCAAAAGCACCCAGCAACCTGTAACTTTTCACTTGTATTAATTCCCTGAGTTCAACTAATGCGCCACTGTCCTAAATCCGCCGCCTCAAGGTCTACAACTTCTGTGAAAGCGATCGCTTTCCGAATCAAGTGTGCCAGACAGTGTTGGCGTTTCTGATAACTGCTCACAGTCATCGTCAATAAATTTTATAGTAGAGGCAGGCTCTCTTGGCTCAAACATAGTCCAGCAAAGAGTTTGCGGCACTTTACTTTATTATTGTCTCATGAGAGTAATTGGACTTTATTATTCTTTCATGAGAGTAATCGAAGAGCGCTAAATACGCACGCGCAAGTGTCCAATGCTGTAGCCGCTAGCAGCCCCGAAGAGCATGACTTCCTGTCCAGATCCCCAAGTTAACAACCCTTGCTCCATAGCTTTGTGTAAAGCTAAAGGAATTGCAGTGCTAGCTGTATTTCCAAAATATTCGACTGTAAGCATTGACTTAGATGGAGGAATTTCCAAAGCCTGACGGACTTCTTCAATAAAACCTTTAGAAATTTGGTGTCCCACCACTAAAGCCAAATGTTTGTAAAAGGGATCTTCTTGAAATTCTTGCTGACGGTAGGAGTTATATTCCTGGAAATAAGGAATGGTGTACTTGCGTATCAATTTACCTAACTCAGGTAAATCCAGATAAAATCGATAACAAAACGTTCCTTCAGGACTATGACGCCAATCTGTGTCTTCGGGAATGTGACATAAATGCCAGTATTCACCCATACTCATGAGGTTGAACTCCAGGAATCCCAACTTCCCATCTGATGGCTCAACAACGATAGCAACCCCAGCGTCCCCCAAAGTTAACCCGCCAAGCTTGGTGCGGAGTTCCTCCTTACTGGCAATTTTACGATTAACGGTATAACTCCCAACTTCACCACTGACAATCAAAATTCGGTGTGCGGCACCAGTGGCAATTAGGCTATTGGCAATATTCAGAGCTTGCAAAACACTATTACAAGCATTCTTAACATCAAAAGCGTTAATTCTTGAAATTCCCATCTTCGCTTGCACGATGTTGGCGGTAGCGGGTTCTATGATATCCGTATCCGTAGCTGCAAATATGAGGGTATCAATATCATTGACGCTTAAGTTAGCTGTCGAGAGAGCTCGCCAAGCCGCTTCTATTGCTAATTCAGATGGGGATGTGCCTTCTTTGACATAGTGCCGAGTTTTGATACCAGTGAGTCGTTCTATTAGTTTGGGTAAATTGTTTTTGAGCACGCTAGGTGCATCAATCATCGCAGCTAGTTCTTCATTGTCAACAATGCGTTCGGGGAGATAGACTCCCAATGACTTGATTTGAGAGACAGGGGTTTTGTAAACCTGCATTCTTTCTAGAAAAGAATAAGTGCTTAAATTCGTACTTAGGGAATGAACTAATAGCTGCATGTTTGTTCTGTGTCTAATTTTATTTACTAACTTTCTTTTATGACTTTGGATTCTGACAACACCTAACGCCTTGTTAACAACATTTTCATCCCATGTTTAGGACGTAGTGTTAAGGACGGGAGAATCTCAACGGGATGTCCTGGCACTAGCCTTAACTGGAAATTCTGGAAGATTGTGGCTATGAGAAGAACAAGTTCCATCATGCCGAAATCCTTGCCAAGACAAGTCCGCGCTCCCAGACTAAAGGGGAAATAAGCTCCCAAAGGTAGCCGTTTTGCTAAGCCATTCTCCCAGCGGCTAGGATTGAATTTTTCCGGCTCAGGAAAAAAGTCAGGGTTGCGGTGTGCAGCCCATGTGCTAGCAAAAACCAAAGTACCTTTTGACACTGGATACCCAGCAATTTCCGTATCCTCTAAAGCCATGCGCTCTAATAACCAGACTGGAGGATAGAGCCGTAAAGTTTCTAGGGCAATTGCTTCGGTATAGCGTAACTGAGGTAAGTCTGCCACAGTGGGGGTTCTTCGGCTCAGAACTGTCTGTAATTCCTCGATTAATTTTGCCTCCACTAATGGATGCTGTGAGAGGACAAAGGATATCCAAGTTAAGGCGATCGCTGTGGTTTCATGACCTGCAAGAAAGATATTGATCACCTCATCCCGCAATTGTTGTAATGTTATTTGGCTGCCTTCTTTTTGAGCGTATAGTACCAGGTCGAGGAAAGTGCCCTGGTTTTCTTCACTGGTACTGTGTTGATTAATAATGTTATAAACAATTTGATCTAACTGCTTAACTGCTCTGCGAAAGCGCAGATGACTAGGAGTGGGCAGCCAATTTGGCACCAAAAACAGAGCATTTCTGCGGTTTACCAAACGATTCGCAGTCGCATCTAGAGCAATAGTTACATTATTGGCAGCCACAGCGTCTAATTCAGTACCCAGCATAGTTTTGGCTATTATCGACATGGTTATGCTGACAAACTCCTGATAAACATCGCACTCTTGCCCATCCTGCCAATTAGCAATAACGTGGTTGGTCTCCTCAACCATCACTTCCCCATAAGAAGCAATCATCTGTTTATGGAAAGCAGGTTGAGCTAATTTGCGCTGTTGATGATAAAACTTTCCTTCACTAAGAAACAAGCCGTTACCTAGTAGTAATTTGGAGTTATTGCGAAAGATAGGACCTTTCCTCATAAACACCCTGTTTTGTTGAGAGAAAACCTCTTCAATGTAGTTTGGGTTATTAAGTAGCAATACTGGTGTCCACCATAAGCGTGAGGGAACGATATCACCGTATTCCCTAGCGTAGTTGAAGAAGCTCAGGGGATCTCGCACAACTTGCAACAGGTGATTAAAAAGCCAATGCCCTTTAGGAGGAGATGTGTCAGCTATCAGTAAATTTTCAGTAATGTTTTGGAAATTTCTAAACATTTAAGTCTCAAATTCAAGTAAAGTAAGCATTGTTCCTAAAAATAAAAATCAAACGCTTGCAAAGCGTATTCTGTCAAAACTTTAGTGGCGTGTAGCTTATGCAAGGGGGGAGTGGACTGTTACTAAAGTTTGGATATTGGGTATTAACTTGATGGGCTTTTTTAACAATCCAGTTAAATAAGAGATTGGCGAGCTTGAATTGCCTAAAAGTCTCCTGCGGATCGACAAGATGGGTTTCCCGCATCTGTTGTCCCATTTCTTTGAGGACCAAACCAATAGGCACATTGATTTCATCTTGGAGTTTGAGGAAACGGGTGAAGACAGGACCATAAGCTGAAATAAATGATCCAACCCCGCCTCGTATCTGTACCCAACCGATATAATAGATCCCTTTGTAATCTTCTATACACGAATCTCCATAACATTTGACCACTGCTCCTTCGACGCGCTGAAGTTCTGGGGGAAGGAAGGGATACGCGACAGAGTAACCAGTTGCACAAACGATTAAGTCAAATGCTTTTCGAGTGCCATCAATAAATTCAACTTCCCAACCATCCAAGCGAAGTACGGCGGGTTTGGGAATGATTCGTCCATGTTTTATGTAGTAGGGTACCTCATTGTTCAAGGTAGGATGCTTGTCGAAAACCCGATGATTGGGTTTGGGTAGACCATAATTGTCGTGCGTGCCGAACGTCAGGCGAATGATCGCGTAAGCTAAGATCTGCTGCAACCATTGGGGCATCCACCATTTCAATAGATCGGCAGCTGGGAATCCAGCAAATGACTTCGGGATAAACCACACTGATTCGCGCATGCTCAGAACGGACTTAGCTCCCACGCGAGCTGCTTCTGCTGCAATATCACAAGCTGAGTTTCCTCCACCAACAACCAGAACTTGTTTGCCACGAAGTTGATCAGGGTGCTTGTAATCTTTGGAATGGATAATCTCTGCGTTAAATTCTCCCTTAAATTTGGGAAAACGTTTGCACCAGTGATGACCGTTGCACATCAACACCCCTTTGTAGATTCGCTGTTCCCCGTTGGCAAAGGTTACTTCCCAGAAATTGTTCTCGACTGGGCGCACATAACTAACTGCATAATTAAGTTCGATATGCCGGCGCAAGTCAAAATGATTAGCAAAAGCGTTCAAATAATCCCACATGTTTTGAGCGCTGGGGAAGTCGGGGTAATTATCTGGCATTGGGAAATGGGTAAATTGAGTCGTCTTTCGTGACGAGATGATGTGTGCGCTTTCGTAAACGCCGTGATACCAATTTCCACCAATATCGTCACTAGCATCGACCTGATCGTAGGGAATATCAGCAGCCTTGAGTGCCTCAGCCATACCCAATCCGACAAAACCAGCCCCGATAATCAGATGTTTGTGAGTTGTATCGACCATAGACTTCTTGCATGAATCAACAAAAGAGGGAGAGTTCGCGCGTTGAGCAATCCAGCAATGAGATGAAATCGTAAACCAAATCCTTAATGACAAATTTCAAATACCCTACCTAAAGGATCTAAATAGCCCGATAGGGACTGATGGCAGTTGTCAATCGCAATGACTCCATTGCAACATTGCAACTGAGTAGATTTGCTACAAATCCAATGCTAAGAACATTTGTGTCCCGGTCTTGCTTGCCATAACCTAGTTCTTTAGAAAGATGGGTTTTTACCACATCGCCATCTAAGAGTTCAACCAGGCAGTTACGTGTTTTCAGCTCGCGCTCCACTCCGATGGAAATGGTCGTCTTACCAGAACCAATGAGTCCTGTGAGCCATAGAATACAACCTTTACCTTGTACGAGTCGCATCAGAACGAAGAATGTATGCTTGTATTTTGGAAGAGTTTGGTAGATGCGATGTAAGGTGCTTTTCAAAAAACCGATCTCATGCTCTAGCCTATGCACCCTAATTCTGAACTAGAACATTTTACTAAGTATTTTTACATTTATTATATAATCAATGTAACATATCAATGTATGTTTAATTACTATTTTTTTGCCTTAAATATTACAATATCTCATGAGTGTCTTGTGATTCAACTTGTTTGATGATTTATTTTTAGCAATTTTTATAAACATACGTACTTTGAGTTGAGTATATTAATGTTATTATTTTTTAGTAAAATTAATAACATAATAAAAAAAATAATAAAATCTATGCTAGAGTATCATTTTTTCTATTGCAGTAGCTCAAGGATAGCCACAGTACAGCTGTAGAACCAGAAGATAAAGTGTAAAAAATAAAACTAGTAGACAGAGGTGCGCTGCGACTGCGATCTTGGCATGGACGAAGCTGGATCTGGGAGGCGATTGCCCCAAGGGGCAGTGCCGTTCGGCGCAGCCGTGCCGCAGGCTCAGGCAATCGCGAATAACGAAGCTTGATTGTGAGAAGCTGAAAATAGAAGTTTTTGCACAACATGTTCGCAATTATGAAGCTAGGGGAAAGCATCAAGATTGAAAACATCGATCATCTTGGATTAGTCGCAGGAATAACTGGTGCCAGTCTGCTTCACCCAATGAATAACCGTATTATGAGAAACTCCAGTTCTTCTTTCAATCTCCCGAAAACCAACACCATCGCGATACAATTCCAAGCATTGCTGCTTCACTTCATCACCGTATCCTTGCAATGAGTACGCCTCAGGGAATTGCTTACCACAGTCTTTGCAAAGATAACGCTGCTTACCATGACGATGCCCATTTTTAGAAATGCGCTCTCCACCACAGTGCGGGCATTTCATTACTATCATTACTTTATTGTGCAAAACTTCATCCCCTATATGAGGCTGTAAGTATGCAATCAGCAGCACCTCGATTTGCTCAAAAATTTGCTGGCGATCAGTTTCATCGCTGCGTAGTGCCAGTAGTAGCAAAGTATTATAGGCATGGGTGCAGACTTGAGCCAGTAAATGGCAATGTTCGGGACTCAATGCTGGATTGCGCCCTCGCAGCAGTTTTGCCATAAAATTGATGGCTTCCTCGGTAAAGGTATCATCAATGTTTTGAAAGATGGTTCGGGATGTGAAGTACTGCACAAAGACCATCCGACAAGTGGGCTGCTCAAAAAGTTGCTGGAATGCTCCTCCCAAAGTTCGGATAAATCTCTCAAAAGGCAGTTGAATGATTTCTGGCTGACTCAGCTTTGCCCATACGGTGTGTACTCGCTCGACGTGACGCAATTCCAAAGCGTGGAAAATTGCCAATTTATCTGGAAAAAACTGGTAAAGCGAACCTATAGCTGTGTCAGCACGAGCGGCGATCGCATGAGTTGTCGCCGCCTCAAAACCCACTTCATCAAAGACCTCAGCTGCTGCATCTAGAATGCGTTCGATACGCTCTTGACTGCGCTTTTGCTTGGGCTGACGGCGCATGGATGCCTTTTTGTTTGAATTCACCCTTGCACCCCTTCGCTCGTCACCAATCCTCTTGACAAACATGAATTTTTACTCATAAATTATAATAAAAGCGAATAATTAGTCACATTTTCTTTTGCGAATCGCACCTGAGCCTAGTTGAGTTGCCCTAGCAGGCATTTCAACACAACTCAGATATATGCCACATCCATCGCAAGCATATTTTGCTTGCGTCAAATTTCGACCAGAAAGGCGTGGTTTGCAACTACGAACTTCTCAAATCAAAATTGACAGACTACTAGTAAATCAGGAGAGTAACACCGATGTCTATGCTTGCTGGTGCGCCCTGGCTATTAGCACACAAGTCTATGTTGGAAATCAACAAGCCAAAAAAAGTATCTCTTTACGGAACTGATTATGTACTTTGGCAAGATAAAACTGGCAAGGTGAATGCTCTACCCAATGCGTGTCCCCATATGGGAGCTATGTTGTCTGAAGGGTGGTGTCAAGAACGTGAAGATAAAACGAGTGTAGTAGTCTGTCCTTTTCATGCCCTTGAGTTTGATGGTGAAGGCTGCACGATTTTGCCAGGTTCCAAGAAGAAAACTTTACCGCAACTAGAGCCGCTAGAACTAATTATTCAAGATGATTTTATTTGGTCATATGGCGGCTTTGAACCCAAAATACCGATTTCCAATATTCTTAATGAAATTGCCTCGCAATACGAGTTTATCGGTCATACAGCTGATACTAGCGTGGAGACTGATTTGCTGAGTATGCTGCTCGTTATGCACGACTACAATCACCAAAACGGCACCCATCGACCTTTATTTAGGATTGAGGAAGTGCGTTTTGAGACATTTATTGATAATGGCTATCACTCCCATGCATTTTACAGTATGCCAACAGCAGCTAGTTTGTCTGAAAAACTGAAAAATCCAAGTTTGCTGCTGCTACCAAAAGTTCTTAAAGCTCATTTGGAAAATCACTTTCCATCTTTAGTTATACTTCATGCGGAAAACGGGCTGGGTAAAATTGCTCAAATTCATTTGTTTGTCCCAGAGTCTAAAACTCGGACACGAACCTACATACTGATGTATGGGTTAGTTAAAAACCCTGCATTTAAGGTTTTTGGGCAGACATTTCTCAACTTAGCCAAAGTTGTAGTTGAGCAAGATAGTGATATCCTAGGCAAGATTTATCCGAATACGCCCCAAAAAATTAAGCTCAACAACGAAATTGGTATGGATTGGGTTAGGCGCAATTTTGAAACCTGGCCTGAAATTGTAAAACCGAACCTCAGTTTACAGAAGTCACTGAAGGTGTAAAACTGATTTGGGTTGATTATTGTAGCACATAGAGAGCCATTTTAGGAAGTCACTTTAAGAAACTTCATTAATAAATGGTGCGATCGCCCCAACAAACTCAGCAGTTGATTCATACGGTAAAACATTCCGACCAGGCATTTTAATTCCACGTCCTTGAGGTAAACAGGCGAGATAATCAGCTAAGCGTTCATCTGGTGTTTCTTGTTTACCTTCTTGGCTAATACTTGATGCTGTTTCCCCCACAACTACCAAAGTAGGTTGTTTGATAGAAGCAATAGCTTGACTATAATCTTTGCGCCAAAAACCAGCCAAGAAAGAAAACACTGCATGACGACTTTCGGGATTTTCTGCACCTTGTTCCAAGGTCTTTAACCATTCAGCATCAACAGCTTCGGCTGAGTCAAACAATTGACGTGTTGAGAAATCACGCAAAAACTTTTCTCTTCGAGCATATCGATAAAAAGCATTACCCAAAGGCGAATCCAACAGATTCCAAATGAGTTTATCTTGCCATTGGGACGTTTCTTTTGTAATGATTGCCCAAGCTGGAGGACCAGCTAATATAAGCCCAGCGATTAAATTTTGTTCTTTTTTAACTAATTCTATTGCAACCGGAAATAAAGCACCTTGTACTACCAAAATGACAGGTTTCTGGACGACGGTTTGTAAAAAGTGTTGCAACTGTTGCGCCCAATCTTTGGGAGTGTAAGCCACATGAGGCATATCGCTTTCACCGCATCCCAACAAATCGGGGTTGTAAATTGAATTGCGGTGACCTTGTTGATACCATTCGCGGCAAAACCTCTGCCAAAATTGGCGCGATAACCCAACGCCAATGGGGTGAATTAAAAGCAGGGGAATACCCTCGGGGGCTGAATGGGTTGGGTTATGAACTTCGTAGGCGCAGCGATAATTTTTCCAGGTGTAAAACTGGGTTGGAGATGTTGCTTTATCTTGAGTAATCATATGTTTAAGAGTAAGGAACCGCTGAGGCGCTCTTGGCGCAGAGCAAGAACTCTTTTAAAATATCATCTGTGGATGAATCAATTTATATCCTGCGTCTTTTATCTTTTTATTAGACACCTTGGCGTTATATGGGCGCTTACTCTCTTGGGAAGAATCCCATTTAACTTTAGGTAGATTGTGTGTTTCACACAGACGGTCAAGTAATTCTCCAGTTGTGAGATGGGCATCATCAACTAAGTTATAGATGCCTTGCAGCCGATTCCGACGGGCAAACCTAATGCCACCAATAATGTCATCAAGGTGAATCCAATTTGTTGTATCCTTGCCATTGCCCGGTCGGGTTGTACCAGCATATCGACCAAATATTTTTACCAGTTCTCGACCTGGACCATAAATTCCTCCTAATCGCAAAATACAAACACGGAGGTTTTCACTTGATGCTGAGAGTAAAACTTGCTCGGTATCGCTAAGAATTTGCCCATTTTGGTGAGCGGGTGCAATCAGTGATTCTTCATCCACCCACGCTCCGTTTCTGTCACCATAAACAGCGTAACTCCCTGTATATATCAGTTGTCCCACACTGGGAATCTGCTTTAAGACAGAGACTAAAGTTTGAGCAGTGTGTAGATAAGTTTCTTCGTAAACATCGGCACTTTTTGCACCGACACTCAAAAGCACAACATCTTGATTTCTCAAGACTGATTTGAGCAAGTCTGAGTCGTTTCCTTGTACTACTACGACTTGTTGGGCTACTGTTTGTAATTCTGGGACACGTTCAGGAGTGGTTGTGGTGGCGGTGACTACAAAAGTCATTTCTTGTTGCCAGTATCGAGCAATTGCACAACCCACATATCCGCAACCAATAATCGCAACGTTCATTGTCGTAGTTATTCGTAAATTTTCCCATCGGGCATGATTGCCCCAACCAAGTTAGCTCCAATCAGTTTAACAAGAAGTCTGTCACCAGAACGAATACGCGCTCCTGTTAAATTTGCTCCCCGTAAATCTGCTCCGCTCAAATCTGCTCCAATTAAGTTAGCACCACGTAAATTGGCTTCTCTCAAGTCGGCTAAAAGTAGGTTAGCTCTAAATAAATTTGCCTCAGACAAATTTGCACCTGTAAGATTTGCTTTGTGCATAAACGTATCACTGAGGTTGGCACCACACAAGTTCGCATAACTCAGGTTTCTACCAGATAAATCTCTGCCTTGTAAGTTTGCCCGACTAAAATCTTTTCCACTTAAGTCTGGGTTTTGCTTTGGTGGTTGATGGGTTTTTTGGGTTGGCTGTTTGTGTACAGATGGCGCATGATGATGTAACGTTTGATACTTCATTTTTGAGAGGCGCAATTTTTCACGAGCCTCATTAATGTCTTGTAGCTTTTTTTGCGCTTTCTCTTGTAAGCGCGTATTGTCTTTTGGAAGGCGATCGGGATGCCATACAAAAGCCAAATCTTTATAAGCTTGGGTCACTTCGTCAAATGTTGCCCCAGGCTCTAATTCCAACACTCTATAATACTGCTCCAACTCGCTCATAAGACTTTCAGTGGAAATTATCTTAATTATGAGTGATGCAACCGATTAGCGGCTCAATTATTTGTCAAACTTTTTTGCTATTGGGTAATTTTAGCTAAAACCCGAGACTTCTCAGTATTATTTGCAAAGCTTGAGATTACACTTGAGCAACAGTAACTTTCTGTTTTACTACGCCATACGAGTATGCTAACAGATGCACTTTTTCCAAAAAAATACAACAAGCATCCTGTACCCACGTCTCATACTCTATACTTTACATAAGTTTGAATTGAATTTGCTTTTTAAAACTGTTAAAAATGACATACTCCTTAATATTGTGTAATTTATTTTTTTGTTTTGTAAAATTTATTAAGTTGCCGCAGTTTCTCGAATCTTTAGATAGCTGCTAACATTTCTAGGATAGAAACATCACCACGGCGCTTCAGCCTGGAAAATTAAGCAACGCCCGAGATTTTCCAATATCTATTGTTAAGTCATAAGCTTTAAGCCATTGAAGTGATTATGACCTGCGGCTTAACACCAAGTCTTTCTTAATTTTCAAAGACCTAGGAAACGCTGTTGTATGGCTCGCCAATATGCCATAAGTGGAATTTGATAAATTTCAATAAAAAGCCAAATAATAATTGTGAGATGCGACAACAGAGTTAATATCGTCCAGATATATGGTAACCAAGATAGGGGAGTTGCTGGATGGGGTGGGAAATTATAAGCCACTATCCCAATTAAAGTTGTTGGCAGGAGTACAAAAGCAGCAGCACCTATCACATAACCCCAACCAAATTCTACACCTTCTATTTGCGCTTCTGTCCAATTAAAGCCATTCCAATGCCAAATGAGGGGCGGTTGTCTCGATGGCATTTTAAGAAGCTGTTGTTCTACATTGACAGTAAAAATCTGTTGACAGAAGTCACAAGACATAGCCTCCATGAGTGGCATATGACTAATCTTACCCACACGACAGACCGGGCAGGGGTAAACTCCTTGATAATTGAAAGATGTGGTTAAAATTTTGGAACTGGACATAATAATACTTGGTCGTCTTCAAGTGTTAATACAGTCAATTGTGAGTTAAGAAGAACTCAGTTGTCAGAACGCAGAACACAGAACCGGACATCCCCATGAATAAATGCGCGGGTATTTAAAGTGCGGACGCTTTGTTTCTAAGAGAAAGCGGGCACACTGCGCGTTGGCGGAGATTGCGCTTTGCGCTTACGCACTACGTGTCTTGAAACAATTCTTTTTCTTCTTTCCATAACGGAGTTGGGAGCTTGCATCCTTTTACTTATTCCTCCAAGCTGACTACTGAGTTCTGAGTTCTGAGTTCTTTCTTCGGTCAAAATGATGAATGATGGATTATGAAATGAGCAGTCCACACTAATTTCTCATTCAGGATTCATACATTCATTCTTTCTCCATGCTCTGTGAAATAAAAGATTTTTAAAGTTCTGTAAATGAGATGATAGCCAGCCAGCAATAAGTTTTGATTGCCAGAATTGTACTGAGTTTAACCCTTTTTTTTTAGTTCTGGTGGTCTTGACGCGACTCGTTTCCTATGCTAACGTCAGAAAACATAAGTGTAAATTAAATTATTCAACTAAACGCCTGACAAATGATCAGCAGCAATTCCTATTTTTATTTTTGGTTTAGGGTGGTTCACCGGGAGTGAGTCAAGTTTCCTTATGGAAGCCGCCCGGTGAACCGCAGAGCGCACTCTGCGGTTTTTGTTTTTTAAGGAGTGAAATTTCATCGTGATGACTTATTTCAGTAGCTGGTTTTATGGCTTTTACTTTTACCCCAGAATAAGTTCCGGGTAAGTCGCGTCATGTCGATGAATCGTTAAAGCCCGGAACTGACAAAGGTTCTGGGCTTTTTTAGTGTCAACCTCTCATTTTTGTTTTTTAGGAGAATCCAACCATGAATAATGCTAAACTAGCGGCAAAATCTCATCCTCACCATCAGACAATCATCAACCTCTCCGAAAAAGTCGCTTTTGGTGGTACGGAACTGGTGATTATTGGCGGACCTTGCGCTGTTGAAAGCGCCCAACAAATGGAAACAGTCGCCCAAAACTTATCCGCTGCACCCGTACAAGCTTTGCGTGGCGGTGTCTACAAACCCCGCACTTCTCCCTACGCCTTCCAGGGAATGGGAGAGGAAGGACTAGAAATTTTGGCAGGGGTGCGATCGCACTACAATATCCCAGTCATCACCGAAGTTATGTCAATTTCGCAAATTGAAGTCGTCGCCGCTCATGTTGATATGCTGCAAGTGGGTAGCCGCAATATGCAAAACTTCGATTTGCTCAAAGCTTTAGGACAAGCAGGTAAGCCGATACTCCTTAAACGCGGCTTGTCGGCAACAATTGAAGAATTCGTGATGGCAGCCGAATATATCTTAAGCCACGGAAATCCTGATGTGGTGCTGTGCGAACGGGGTATCCGCAGCTTTGATAATTACACCCGTAATGTCCTGGATTTAGGAGCTGTGGCGGCTCTTAAGCAAATCACTCACTTGCCTGTGATTGTAGACCCTTCGCATGCTGTAGGTAAACGGGAACTCGTGGCACCTGTTGCAAAGGCGGCTGTTGCTTGTGGGGCAGATGGGTTAATTATTGAGTGTCACCCAGAACCAGAAAAATCTGTTTCTGATGCACGTCAAGCGCTGTCTTTGGAAGATATGGTGAATTTAGTTGATAGCTTAAGGCTTGTAGCAGCATCTGTTGGACGGAGTATATCGCAAAACATCGGGGCGGGTTTCAAACCTGCCCCTATTTGTTGTGCGGCTTAATTGATAACCAGAGGGAAGCGATCGCTCTTTTCTCTAGTAAATCTCTTGCAGTCGTCAATCTTTATGAAAATGAAACCACAGATGGACACAGATGGACACAGATGAATAACTCGTGTTTATCGGTGTGCATCTATGGTTCTGTTTATGCAACACGTGTATTACAGAGGGCGATCGGCCTTTTATGAGGGTTTTTGTGCAAAACATAACTCTTACGACTTACGCAGTAATAACGGAAAAACGAACCGCAAAGGACACGAAGGACACGAAGGAAAGAGGTTTTCAGAGAGATTTTGCGTAAGTCCTGACTCTAATTCACTCTGGTTGCTACACGCGATCGTCCATTTTGATGCACAATCACATGGGATGCCTTGCCTGTCTCATCCACTACGAATGTACGTTGAGTATCCATCACCTTCATAAAAAACTTTGTTGAGGACTCTGGAAAAATTTCAACTCGTTCTTCTCCAGCCCATTGCGTAAAAATGCGATCAGACTCTTTTGTAACTGTCATGATCCATTCAGGATCGAGTTCATATTGCCCGACGTAGGCATCATAAATAGCCGGATCTAGTTCAATCGCTTGCCGCCCTTTAGGCAGTTCGTACGGTTCACCAAACAAAATAGCCGCTAAAGCATTCGCAATAGAGACGACTGGTGCTGGTGCTGCTGGTGCATCAATGTTCGTGAGCACAATGATAGAGACTTGTTCATCTGGATATCGAGCAATGCGAGTGCTAAAGCCATTAATCCCGCCACCGTGGTACAAAAGCTTGCGATCATAGTGGGTACAGATAATTCCTCCATAGCCGTGGTAATATCCTTTGCCATCTTCTGCTTCCCGAATCGTGACCTTGGGGGTAAACATCATCCCCTCGACGCTTGTAATTTTACGTCTTTTGGGGGATGAAATAGCCCTGCTTTTATGAGGGGATGTACTTAGGACGCGGTGCTTTGCGCTCCGGGCACGGAGTGCCCGCCAAGGAGCGATCGCGTCTCTACACCTTCACAACAAGTTTGACCAAAAAAGACCACAGAATAGGAATCATTCGTCAGAATATTAAACGCGCTTTTCTCGCCGTGAATTAAGAGTTCTGGGGAGTGAGTATTGGTAGGCGTGCCCCCGGATAAATCCTTTGGAGACCAACAAACTTTTTCGGTACTTAAATCCCCCGGATTCACTCGTGCGTGGATATTCTGATTACTGTGTTCTGTGTTCTGCGTTCTTCTTAATTGTTCTATTAATTTTGTCTGGTAACGACACGGGACGATGTCAACGGGACTCAGTCAAAATAGAACTAAACACCCCCATAGCTTGTTTTAACTGCTTAGCTGTATCTGCCTGTTCTCGATAAGTTCGTATGTAGTCCAAACTCAATCCGAGAAACGGTACTAAGTAGGTAATAATCTTGAGAAAATGGGCGACGTGGAAATGGTCGTCAAACAACTCTTTTGAACCAAAAACCATATGCAGTTGAGTGGCTACTTGGGGAATAATGCTGATGACGAGGGCATGAGAGAACAGACTTGGATATTTGTAGTAAAAGCGAGGGAAAACAACAAGACCTGCAAAGATAAATAGTAACAGCGGAACGAGATCCCAAGGACGAGTCACTATAGAGTTAGGAAATATGGTTTTGGGCAGAGTAGCGCTGTGAGCGCAGATAGATACAATCCAAAAAGCAATTATTCCACAAACTAGACTCGCAAGCACTACCAAACCGATACCCCCCTTCCACTTTTTTGGCTGAACGATCAGAAAAAAGCTTGTACCACCAAGCAGAATGAGAGCATTGAAAAGTCGGCAGATTGCCCAAGTGAAGGGGATGAGATTCTGGTTATCTGCCACACCCTGAATTAATCTATCAGCTGCTAGAGTGTGAAATGCATCCATGCACCCGGCGCTAAAAAGTGCTACGCCAATGATCAGAGTGACGACATCACCCTTAAGGTAGAAATGTATTAAAGACAAAATTACTGTGAAGATTGCTGTACAGAAGGCACTCCACTCTAAAATGGTGTGTGTAAAGCTGCCTGAGAGAGTGTAGTGCATCACATCGATGATTTCGCCCTTAGTCGTATTCGCCAGTGGGGCATTTAAGGTTTGTGAGGGCGAACCAAAATCTACTCCCAGTAGATTCAGCAAGCTAGGCAACACACATATTCCGACCACTGCCCAAACCAATTGAACAGGAATCCTAGTTTTTTTCATAGAAATTTCTGAGGTATTTCGCTTAACTTATAAGTAGCTTATCTCAGTATATTCTGGGATATGTGAAGTAGTGGCAGTATGATTGGCAATTCCTCATACATCCCACTCGCTCAACAGCCTACGATTGTTTTTTCACTTAGGGACGCATTTTACCCAAAGCCCCAAATTTGTTCCCGTACCAAAGACTACGTGCTAGCTCAGTAAATTTTTGGAAAAAGCCAAAATTTCATAACTCATCTTTGGCAATTAACCAGACTTGAAAAGATTTATGAGCTATCAATTTCATCAGGATTCACAGGCTTCTCATCAAAAATCGTGCCCAAAAGATGAGAATACCACACTGCACCAACCGAGGACTGCTTCCACTGGTCATAGAAATCGAAGATTTGGTGTTCGACTGTTGCAGCCGCTAAGGTTAAAAACTAAAGTCACACTAGCTACTGCTATTGGCACACTCTCATTACTGGCAACTGGGACAACGGCTTATCCATTGGCTCAGCAATCAACTAGTCAGGAAATTAACCAAGCTCAACAAACCAGAGCCTCTGCTCTAGCAGATTTTGACAACATTGTCGTCAAAAGCAACAATCGATACCAGTTGGTAACCGACCTGGCTTGGAAAACACCAAATGGTTTGCCTTCTTTTAATAGGGAGGTAATTTTTGCAGTCAACAAAGCAACTGCATTTGCTCCCCAAGAAGATTTACTCCTGACTCTGGTGATTCGGACTGTGCTGACAGCGTTGGTGGTGATTGCGATCGCTGCTTTCTTGTATAAGTGGGGCATCCGTCCGATTCTAAATAAGACTAAAGCGGAAGGAAAACTGGGTCAAGGAGAAGTTGATAGCGACATTGATCAAGGAGAAGACGTCGCCGCGTTAGGGTCTAAAATCAATTTGATGGCAGACCAATTGAAGCTTTTAGTTACCGAACAAGCAGAACAATCCCGTCGCCTAGAAGCTGAAGCCAAGCGAACACAGATATTTACGGACATTACCCTGCACATTCGTCAATTTTTAAACCAGAAAGATATCCTCCAAACAACAGTTGATGCGATCCGAAACTCACTTGCAACCGAGCGAGTCGTTGTATATCGCTTTCATAAAGACGGTGGTGGAACTGTCATAGCAGAATCTGTTGCTGCTGATTTCCCAAGAACTATCGATAAACAAATAGATGACCCCTGTTTTAGGGAGCGTTATGTACAACAGTATAAAAATGGTCGGGTGCGTGCGATTGATAATATCTACCAGGCAAATCTTACAGATTGTCACATCAAAACTTTGGAACAATTTGCAGTCAAGGCAAATTTGGTCGCGCCAATTCTTCAAGAAAAACAGCTCGTCGGCTTACTGATTGCTCATCAGTGTAGCCAACCTCGTACTTTTAAGGAGTGGGAAATCAATTTATTCGCACAGTTAGCAATCCAAGTTGGATTTGCTCTAGACCAAGCAGCTCTTTTGGAACAGCTTGAAGTTGTTTCGCAAGAGCAACGTCAACAAAAAGAAGCGCTCCAGCAAAAACTGGTCGAATTGGTAAGTAGTATCGAGGCGGTATCCGAGGGCGATTTAACTGTGAAGGCTGAAGTGACAGCAGGTGAAATCGGTATAATTGCTGACTTTTTCAATTCCATCATTGAAAGCTTGCGACAAATTGTCACTGTTGTCAAAAAAGCTGCCCAGCAAGTAAATGTTGCCGTTGGGGAAAACTCAGGTGCAGTCCAGCTACTGGCTTTTGAAGCGCTCAAACAGACCGAACAGATTACCCGCACTCTTGAAGACGTCAATCAAATGACCCTTTCAATTCAAGCTGTAGCCGATAGCGCCCGCCAAGCGAAAGCAGTAGCCCGCACTGCCTTTGACATAGCCAGAGCAAGCGCCGAAGCAATGGATAGCACTGTCTCTAGTATCTTGAATTTGAAACAGACAGTGACAGAAACAGCTAACAAGGTGAACCGTTTAGGTGAATCTTCCCAAGAAATTTCCATGGTTGTGTCATTGATTAACAAAATCGCCCTGCAAACCAACTTGTTATCTATCAATGCCAGTCTGGAGATGACACGGATGGGTGATGAAGGTCGGGGCTTTGTTGTAGTGGTGGAAGAAATTGGTGAATTAGCCGCGCAGTCTGCCCAAGCGACGACAGAAATACAACAAATCTTGGAGAACATTCAATTGGGAACCAGCGACGTGGTTAAAGCTATGGAAACGGGAAGCGCCCAAGTGGTGGAGGGAGCTAATCTTGTCAAAAATGCCAAGCTCAGCCTAGAGCAAATTTTAGAGTTGTCTCGCCAGATTGACCAGTTAGTGCAGTCGATTTCAAGTGCGACAGTGTCTCAAGCTCAGACTTCTGGTACTGTTGCTGTTTTGATGAAGGAGATTGCCAAAGTTTCAGAACGCACTTCAGATTCCTCTGCCATTGTGTCTGGCTCTCTACAAAAAACTTTAGAGATAGCGCAGCAATTGCAAAAGTCTGTCGGTGTATTCAAAACTGGTGACCAAAATTGACCGACTCAGTTATCAGTTATCAGTTATCAGTTATCAGACAACAGGTTTGTTTGGTACAAGCCCACGCCAGGTCTCTCAACGGGACGCCACATCCTTCAAGTCGGCGAAGCCGCTACATTTTTCCGAGACTTAACCGGACAACCTTGGCAAAAAAGGCGGGTTTTTTTGTCAACAAGTACGAGTAATTGAGAATTACCGCCTTTTTTGCCCCCACCACAAATATCTGTGGGACCTTAAGGAGTACTCGTGGGGGAAGGAAGTCCTGTTTTGTCATGGTTTCACCCAACCCACCCCAAAAAAAGTGTATTCAATACAAATGAGAAACACTATAGACTTATAGAGCGCTTAAGCGCTCACTACAAACCTATCAAAGATCGCTCTTGTTGCAAAAAAAAGCGGGCTAGGCAATTTGCCCATCCCACCAAAGTAGTTCTATAAGAGCGATCGCCCAAGGGAGAGTTCCCTCTGGGAGCATCGCTCTAAAATTCGTTTGTTGTGCTTAAGTTCCAGAAGTCCAAGAGTTTGTGTACTCAATTTGGTCTGAGGTGAGGGTATCAATCTGAATTCCCATCGCCTCCAACTTCAGCCGTGCAATTTCTTGATCGACTTCAGTTGGAATTGAGTGGATACCGGGTTCGAGCTGACCCTTATTCTTCACGAGGTATTCGCAACCCAAAGCCTGGTTGGCGAAACTCATATCCATCACCGCACTGGGATGTCCTTCGGCTGCGGCTAGGTTAATCAAGCGTCCTTCACCAAGAACGACAACGGATTTGCCACTTTGCAGGCGATATTCTTGGGTGAAGGGACGTACTGTCTTGACTTCCTTCGCTTTAGCGCCCAAGGCGACGAGATCCAATTCAATGTCAAAGTGACCGGAGTTACAGACAATCGCGCCGTCTTTCATCACATCGAAATGCTCACCACGAATGACGTGCTTGTTACCTGTGACAGTCACAAACAAGTCGCCCAAAGGTGCAGCTTCCGCCATTGGAAGTACGCGGAAACCATCCATGACGGCTTCAATTGCTTTGATGGGGTCAATTTCGGTGACAATTACGTTAGCACCGAGTCCCCGCGCCCGTAATGCTGTACCTTTACCGCACCAGCCGTAACCAACAACAACTAAGGTTTTCCCAGCAAGCAGGATATTTGTAGCGCGGATAATGCCGTCGAGGGTGGATTGTCCGGTACCGTAGCGGTTATCAAAGAAATGTTTGGTGTCAGCGTCGTTGACGTTGACTGCGGGGAAGGTGAGAACGCCATCTCTAAACATGGCGCGTAACCGCACAATTCCTGTTGTGGTTTCTTCTGTGGTACCAATGATGTCAGTAAGTTGGTGCTGGCGTTGTTGTACCAGAGTCGCGACGACATCACAACCGTCATCGATGATGATGTTGGGGCGATGGTCTAAAGCGATTTGTACGTGGCGGCTGTAGGTTTCGTTATCTTCACCTTTGATGGCAAAGACAGGAATTTCATGATCGGCGACGAGGCTAGCAGCTACGTCGTCTTGAGTTGATAGGGGATTGCTGGCAATCAGCAGAGCGTCTGCACCACCTGCTTTCAGTGCAATTGCTAGGTGTGCTGTTTCTGTGGTCACATGGCAGCAAGCCACAAGGCGAATACCCGCAAAGGGTTTTTCTTGGGCGAAGCGATCGCGGATTTGCCGTAAAACTGGCATTTCGCGTCCAGCCCATTCAATGCGCTGTCTTCCCAAGGAAGCTAGGGCGAGGTCTTTAACCTCGTGCTTTAATCGGGGAGAAGTTGCGGTCATTAAATAGTTCCTCAATTAGAAAGAAATTGGCGTAAATTCTTACGCACACTACTAGATTATTCCACAATTAGCAAAATGCCTGCTTCAAGTGTGAAATATAATGTGTGATTAATTTGTTAATTTTATACTTTTGCCTAAAAACTTTATTTTTTCTTCTGTCATCTACCTAAAGATAGGGAAAAAGCAAAAAAAACCAGAAATTATGACCTTAAGATTTGTTAAAACTTGACTGAAGACGGATACAATTACACAGTTTGAGTTTGGAGTATGGCTCTAAGAGTACTGAACTGTACATTTTGCTCAAGGAGGTGTAAAAGTGCGCTTTCAATTTTTGGCGATAGCTCTTTCTTCCACAGTGATAACAGTAGGGGCAATGCCTCGAGTCACAGCGCAGATTCCTTTTTTGCCTACGGTGCAACTTCCCACCCATCGCACTCAAGAATCAGATACCAGAGTGGTTTCTCGGTGGGTGTATTTGGATGGTCGTCGGGTGATACAGATAGCGGCACCAAGGACAAACGTTTCAGAACGTTCACAACAAGTTCAACGAAATTTGAATCAAATTACCGAAGATTTCTTGAAAAAACCTGACTCAAAGCTTGATGTGCAGGTTGAGCGTTCAGCTGGTTCACCACCAGTCATTCGCGTCAATGGTTATTACCTGATGACCGTCACTTCCCAGGACGCGAACCAGCTACAGGTAAATACCCCCTCAGCGGCGGCAGATTTAATCGCCCAAACGTTGGACGACGAATTCAATGAGGCAAGAAACGAGCGACGATCCGAATCTTTAATCCGCCAGGGTGCAATTGCTGGCGCAACTGGTCTGGGGATGATTGTATTGAGTTGGGGAGTGTATAGCTGGCAGCGCCGCTCAAGAAAGTACCCACTACAGCCGCCGCCTCCAACCTCAGCAGAAGCTAAACCTATTACAACACAGCTGACTCAACAGGAACATCAACATCTCAAAGAAGTCAAGCGGCGACTTTCTCAGCTAGGGCAAGGAACGATTTGGGGCGGTGGAACTTTCTTCATACTCGGTCTGTTTCCCTACACGCGACCGCTTCAGATCCTCATTATCTCAGCGGCGCAAATTCCTTTGAGCTTGGGTGTTGTGGTACTGGGAACTTATGTGGCAGTACGTCTCTCCTATGCCCTGATTGACCGCTTTACCACTGCTTTGATCAACAGTAGTGCATTACTAACTCCTCAAACGTCGGAACGGCTACAGTTGCGAGTTTCTACAATTTCTGGCGTTTCCAAAGGTATTGTGACCGTTGTCTGGGTAGGGGTTGGCATCCTGCTATCCCTGACGACGCTGGGTATAAATATTGGTCCGTTGCTAGCTGGTGCCGGTTTGGTTGGTGTTGCCGTATCCCTCGCGTCGCAAAACCTGATTAAAGATGCGATCAACGGCTTTCTGATCATCGTCGAAGACCAGTACGCTTTGGGCGATGTCATTAACGTGGGAGATGTGGGAGGTTTGGTAGAAAATCTAAATCTGCGGATGACTCAACTGCGCGATGCGGAAGGACGGCTGATTACGATCCCCAACAGCGAAATCAAAATAGTTGCGAATCTTTCTAGTCGCTGGTCACGCGCTGACTTAACTATCCCAGTTGCCTATCAAACCAATATTGACCAAGCTTTAAAGTTGATTGAAACTGTCGCCTTAGAGATGGACCAAGACCCAAAATGGCAAAATCCAATTTTGGAAACCCCCCAAGTTTTAGGAATAGATAATTTTGGCGACAGAGGTTTGATTATCCGCGTCTGGATTAAGACACAGCCCCTAAAGCAATGGGAAGTCGCACGGGAGTATCGCCGTCGTCTGAAAGTCGCCTTCGACCACGCCGGAATTTCCATTCCTTTGCCTCAACAATCGATTTGGGTAAACGATTTTCAACTCCAGACACCTCCACTTGATGGCAACGGCAATTCGTCAATAGTTAAACAGACAGATCATAGGGCGTCTACACATTAAGGGATTTCCAACAAATAAATTATCCATTTTATGGAAGAGCCAGCGCCCTTCTCCGGCAGGAGAAGGGCGTTGTGCCGGACTGCTCGCCCTAAGCCAGTTGCCGACAAGATGTCTGCCTCCACAAGAGGTAGCTGGATACTTTTTTATTTGGAAGTCCTTAATTACTTTTAAGAAGAACACATAGGTTAGAACGGCTGCATTTAAGGCGATCGCCACAATACGATGAGCAGCACCAGAGTTACTGACAATCATACAAGAGCGGCGATTCCAACGGTCTACCAACCCACCAGCCAACGGGGAGATGGCGATTGCCATGCGCGGGCACGCAAGAGAGCGCAATCGCACTGTACCAGTTGCGTAAGTCCTGTGAGGCTAAGTCAGTGGCTGATCCAGTGCGCTGATATACCCAGATACTCAAGGCAAAGCTAGTGAGAAAAGAGCCGATGAGAGAGATGATCTGTCCAAACCAAATGACGATGAACAGACGCATTCCTATAGTTGTTGGATGTTGCTTTATCTGCTGATTCCTCAATCATCTGCCTGTGACCGCTCAATGCAGATTGATAGTTGTTGTGCTAAAACCTGAACGTGAGGTTCACTGAGCATTGTGAAATGGTTACCTGGAACAAGGTGGATATCCAGAGGTTGAGCAGAAAACTTGTCCCAGCCCATTCCTAGTTCATCTAAAGTTTCAGAGTTTGCATGACTAACAGCATCAATCTCGCTAGCCCTGAAAAACGTAATCTGATCTGGATAGACTGCTTGTGGCATATAAACAGAAGCTGTTTGAAAGTTAGTTTTGAAAACCTGGATTAAACCGCGAGCTTGCTTAATTCCTATATGGGGAGGCAGGAAATTGACCATTTGTAACTGCGCTCTAGAGAGACTTAATTAACGGGAAAAGTCAGATGGAACAAAAGGGGCAACATGGTGTTTACATCATGTACACTGTTCTCATGGTGAAAATTAAATGGGAATGAACGGTGGGCAAGGCTTCTAGAAAATGTTTCGGTAAAGCTGAATGTGGGTAACCACATTACTTGACAGTAGCAAGACAGCCGCTCAACCGTTCTGCCAGAACTTGGACATGAGGTTTGCTGAACATTGTTAAATGATTGCCTGGAACGTCAATAATTTCTATTGGTTTGAAAGAAATTTTTTCCCAGCCCGCAGCCATATCATCCCGATCTAATTCAGTGTCTCGGAAATCTTCTGGAAGCATCTCGCTAGCGCGGAAAAAGATGATTTGGTTTGCATAGATATCTGGTGTGTAACTTTGGAAGGCCTGAATATTGTTCTTAGAAATCTCTAAAAGATCGTGAATCTGCTCAAATTCCATATTTGATAACCAGAAGTTGCTCAGTTTGATCTTTTCCACCATATAGCTGACCTGTTCTTGTGCTTTCATCTTTTGAAGCTCCTCGTAGGAAACCGATAAATTCTGATGGTGAAAAATTTCTATGTATTTTGCAAGGCGCATAAATACTTTAGCATTCAAGTTCTCATTCACAGTTTTATCTACAGGAATTGGCATTGGGGAATCTAACATAGCAAGTAAGGCTACCTCTAGACCTTGTTTTTGCATCTGCTGGGCCATCTCTAAAGCCACAATTCCTCCTAAGCACCAGCCTCCTATATAGTACGGTCCTTGCGGTTGAACAACACGCAACGCTTTGATGTAATGCGCTGCCAAATTTTCGATTCCGTAGTTAAGAGTTAGTTCTTTATCAAGTCCAAGTGGTTCTAACCCATAAAATGGTTGATTTGAACCTAAATAAGATGCCAAATCTAGGTAGGAAAGAATATTACCACTAGCCGGATATACACAGAAGAAGGGAGGATTTGAACCGAGTGGTTGAATTGGTACGAGGGGAGATTTAGGTAAAAGATTAGATTCCTGGCGTAAAATACTAGCCAAATGTTCAATAGTCGCTTTTTGGAAGATAGTAGATAGTGCAATCTCCTTGCCAAAGGACTTCTGAATTTGAGCTGTTAAGCGCAAAGCTAATACAGAATGACCGCCAAGGCTAAAAAAGTTGTCTGTGACTCCAACAGAACGGATATCTAAGAGTTCTTCCCATATTTGAGCCAACTGAGATTCTAAAGCGTCACGGGGTGCCACAAAGTCTTTTTTACGCCCTGAAGATGCCCAATTCGGTGCTGGAAGTTCGCAGTAGTCTATTTTCCCATCAGCAGTTAGCGGCATTTCTTGGATCTGCAGAAACTGACAATTGCTTTGCGTTTGGAAGCGATCGCAAACTACTAACTCCTGTAGTCTAGTAACCGGTATTTGCTCAGCTTTAGTAGTATAATACGCAAACAATTTTTGTGTTTGAGAAGATGTTGTCTCCGTGTATTCTTGGATATGCTGGTTGCTGCCATCTAACCCTACAAGCAAGTGTGCCTGGTCATGGTATAGTCCTGCAAGCAAAGAATACAATCCCTGTTCAATTGTCATGGTATGATAACCGCGAGCACGGAATAATTCTTTGTCTTTGTTGTTGCGGCTCATTCCCACTTCATTCCAAGCACTCCACCCGAAGCAATAGCTGCGTAACGAGTTTTGATATCGCTGATAGTAGGAGAAGCAGTCTAAGAAACTGTTAGCAGCAGCATAAGCACCCACAGTAGCATCTCCAAAAAAGCCGTTCACGGAAGAGAAGGAGATGAAGATGCTATTTGCTTGTTCTTTAACGAGTTGGTGTAGCGCCCATGTCCCTAACAGCTTTGGACGAAGCATTGCTGCAAATTCGTCCTGAGTTTCTTCTACCAGCAAGCGCGCATGGAAAATGCCTGCAAGATGAATCACCCCATCTAGTTCACATTGCCAGTGAGATTTCGCTTGCTCAACCACTTGTTGCAGCTGGACAAAATCACAGACATCAACAGCCTGATAAAGAATTTCTCCTTCAAGCTGCTCTAACGTTAAGAGAGTTTTGATGCTTTGAGATATAGTATCATCCGTTTTTTGTAAATGAGCCTCCCACGTATTTCTCTGTGGTAGGGATGTCCTACCTACTAACAACAGCCGGACTTGATAATGTGTAAGTAGATACTTAGCAATCTCGACACCAATGCCCCCCAGTCCTCCAGTTAGCAGATACATCCCGCCGTGCTTTAAGGGAATCTCGTGCTTTTTCTCTTGAGTTAGGTTAACTTTACTCAGGCGAGGAATTAAACGCTGTCCATTGCGGTAAGCAACTTCTTTGTCGCTTTGCATTACTCGCATCTCTTGCAAAATACGAGTTGCATTCACTTCAACTAAATCAATGGGTAAATCGATATGACGGCATTTCAACCAGGGGTTTTCCTGGGAAATCGTTTTAATTAAGCCTAAAATAGGCGTTTTTTCGTAGGCTATTTTATCACTTGGGGAAGTAGCCTGTGTATGACTAGCAATGACATACAACTGAGTTGGAATATCTTTTTGTACCTGTGAGAGAGCTTGAATCAAAAACAGTAAGCTGTAAGTTCCTTGGTACTGGGCTTGCTCTAGTTGATCTAAGCTAGATATTTCTCCCGCATACTGATCATAAGTCCACAGGTGCAAAATCAAATCAATTTGCAAGCCATCTTTTAACAAAGATTCCAGCAGTTGCAAATAGTGGCTGGGTTCTTTAGGATTAATGCGGTAGTAGTTAGAGTTGAGCTTGGCAAAATCTGCCCCTGCTTCTACACGTACACAGTCGGGATTTAACTGGCTGAGTTCTGTACATAAGTAAGTACTCAGACCCAAGGAATCCAGGAAAACCAGAGATTGCCCTACCCTTAACAGACGTTGCAAAGACACTACTTCCTTCGGTCGCCAGATTTTGCTGTAGAACCAATCTGGTAGCGTATTGGCATTGCCACTTAAGATGTCAAGTCGTTTGAGAATGTCTTTGAATTCGCCTGCTTCAAAGCGTTGTTTGAGTTGGGAACGTTGAATTTTTCCGATCGCAGTTTTAGGGATAATCTGTTTTTCAACGGGAACCAAATAGCTTGGATTAATGTTAATCTTTTGAACAACTTGGTTGCGAATTTCCTGAGTCAGCTTGATCACATCTTTCTCATCCAATTCAGCCGGACTGAAAAAGATCGCCAATTTATCGGTATGGTGAGAAGCACCCCGCACAGCAACGGCAGCGGTGTATGAAACTTCCACACCAGAAAGTTCTTCAACTACCGATTCGATTTCATGACTGTAATAGTTGAGACCGTTAATGATTATGACATCTTTCTGCCGACCAGTAATGGTCAGACGCCCAGAGTGTAGAAACCCTAAGTCTCCAGTATTAAACCAACCGTCCTGGGTAAAAACTTCTCGGTTGAATTCTTGATTGTGATAGTAACCAGAGGTCACCGTCAGTCCTTTGACTTGCAGAAAACCAATCGTGTTTTCTTCAACTACCTGGTTTTTGGTATCGACAATCCGTAGAGAAACCCCAGGAATTGCAGATCCCACTTCCACAAACTTTTGATCATCTGTCGTTGACAACAGCGAAAAGTTCTGGTCAAAAGTTACGGCTGAACTGGTCTCGGACATTCCCCATGCTGGGTGCATGGCAGTTGCAGGCAGTCCTTTTGGAGCTAGCAACTCTAAAAACTTTCTGGCATGTTTGGCAACAATTGCCTCGCCCGCATTCAAAATAAATCGCATCTGTGACAGATCCCAACAACGCAAGCTGACCTCGGATGCCCGGTCGTTAATTAACCCATAAGCAAAGTTAGGTGCCCAGGTAATTGTGGCTCGATAGCGCTCAATCCAATCTAACCATAACAGTGGATCTTGCAAAACCAGTTCAGTTGGAGCATGAATCTGTTGGCAACCGAGATAGATATCCCGAACATGGAACATCACGATTCCGCCAACATGGTCTAGTGGAAACCAATTCAACGAGACATCATTGCTTGTAAAATTATTGACTTGCGCGGTAGCAGCTGAACGGCTTAAAAGAGCGAGATGGTTCTGCATCACCGCTTTGGGAATGCCTGTGCTGCCTGAAGTCAAAAGCAAAATTGCTAAATCTTCCGGCTGGCTTACGTGCCAATTCTGGTCTGGTTCAGATTGACGCAACTCATCAATTGTTTCAACTTGAAAATTCTCTAAATTCAAAAGCTGGGAGAGAGAACAAACTGCCAAAGCGAGCTGTTTGCTAGTCAGGACTATAGGGCGATCCAACATTTGCCAACCATTATGCAGCCTCTTGACAGTACTGTTGGCTTCTTGGTAAGTGGCAGGAACTGATATCGGTACCGGGATAAAGCCTCCTAGTACACATCCCCAAAAGGCGGGAATGAAATCTTCATTGCAATCTAGTTGGAAGATTACTTTATCTTTTGGCTTTAAACCCAAGCGCCTCAAGCCAGCCAGAATTTGCTCTGATTCTTCCAACAAAGCTTTATAAGAGCGAAAAACTTCTGAACCGTCTGCCTTGAGATAGACAATACCTTTATCTGGCGCTTGCAAAGCAGCTCGTTTCAGTGCTTCTGGTAAAGTGCTTGTAGCATCAGGTGGCAATTGTAATGCTCCACCATCACTGATAGCTAATTGCTTGACTACTGGTCTGTCCTGCACAGTAGTTGAGTTTGATGTTGCTGATGACTCATCAACTTGACGTAGAGAAACAGTTTTACTGTCAGGAAACAGGTCTGATAAATGTAGCGGGGGTAGAAGTTCAATTTGCTTGTGTACTGCTACCGCTACCTCCTTAACTTGCGGTAGCGATCGCAGTGACTTTTCCCATCGCTGTATTAAATTAGAATCAATCACTTCCAAGGAAGTTAGGGCTTGTTCATCTATTTGCCCTGTGGCTGTGAGTGGTAACTTAGTAACTGGGACAAATGTACAGAACTGCGAGTCAAAAGGTAAAACGGCTTGCAGTTGAAGTTGTAACTGTTCTGGTGAAAAAGGCCCTGACAAAACCACATAAGCTACTAACTCTTGCCTAAAGGTTTCTGTACTTCTCGCTAGTACTACACAATCATTGACAGAAATATTCTGCAATATTGTTGCTTCCACCTCATTTAAATCGATGCGGAAATTATTAATCCAAACTTGGCGATCGCTAGCGCCTAAAATCTCCAGCTTGCCATCATTGAGATAACGACCTAAATAACCTGTTTTGAGCAGTTGGTCATTATCAAGTTCTTCAGAAAAAGGATTATTAACAAAGCGTTGGGCTGTCTCTTCTCGATGGTTTAAATATCCACGGAATAGTTTATTTGCGGAAACATATATTTCACCAGTTACTCCTATGGGAACTAGTTGCATATATTTATTCAACACATACATCGAGAGGTGATTTTTGACATAATTAATCAACAATTCATTTGAGGTATGCGTATAGTTGTAAACTTGTGCAGTTAATTCCGTAGCCGCTTCGGGAAGACTGCACAAATTGTATAATTCACACCTAAAATGCTGGAAGAATGTTTCTATTACCTTATTGTGTAATGGTTCTCCACTACACAACACAGAACGTAAACAACTCAATGAAGATGCTGCATCTTGTGATAAAGATTCAACAAAAGCAAACAGCACATAAGGTACAAAGTGGATAAGGCTAATTTTTTGTTCAGCAATCACACGCTGCAAATATTCAGGGTTGTCTTCACCTTGAGTCGCTGCAATTACTAACCGCCCTCCATGAATTAACGGCCAAAAGATTTCCCAGACTGCTGTATCCTGAGTTAACGGGGCTTTATGCAACAAGGCATCAGACTCAGACAAGACAAAAGTTTTTTGCAACCAATCCAGACGTTCAATAACCCCACGATGCTCAACTAAAACCCCACATTCTGAAGAGTAAATAATGTAAGCCAGGTTTTCAGGTGTTGCTTTAGTTTTAAGGTTTTCATTACTGTGTTGTGTAATTACTTCCCAATCTGAATCCAAGCAAATTACTTGCGCTTGTTGATTTGGCAGACGCTCAATTAAAAGCTGTTGGCTTAATAACACTGATGGCTGAGTTTCTGCCAACATCATTTGTAATCGCTCAGGAGTATCATTAGAGTCTAAAGGTAAATAAGCTGCACCAGCTTTGAGAATACCTAATAACCCTATTACCATCTCCAAAGAACGCTCTACGTAAATGCCTACTATGTCCTCTGGTCTTACTCCAAGAGTTTGTAGATAATGTGCTATTTTGTTGGCTTTGCTGTTCAATTGTGAGTAAGTCAATTGTTTATCTTCAAACACAACTGCTACAGCATTCGGTGTCTTTAAAGATTGCGCTTCAATTAGCTGATGTATACACAAATGTTGAGGATCATCTGCTGGAGTATGATTCCATTCCACAAGCATCTGGTGTCGTTGGGCTGCACTAAACAGCGGTAACTCTGATAACTTTTGATGGGGATTAGCAACAATTCCTGATAGCAGAGTTTGAAAATGTTCCGCCATGCGAGTAATTGTTGCCTGTTCAAACAAATCAGTGCTGTATATTAAAAAACCACGAATACCCTCGGAAGTTTCGCATAGGTGACACTCCAAATCTAATCTTGTTGCTTGTTCATTAAATGCCTCCACAAGATTAAACGTCAAATTCGAGACGGTCAATGACTCTGGTTTATTCTGTAGAGCAAATAACACCTGGTACAACGGGTTATAGCTTAAAGAACGTTCTGGTTCTAGTGCTTCCACTAACCGTTCAAAGGGGAAATCCTGATGAGCATAAGCCTCTAAAGCGACTTTTTGCACTCGCAGCAATAACTCTCTAAACGTAGGATTCCCTGATAGGTCAGTCCGCAACGCCAAAGCATTAGCGAAAAACCCAATCAATCCTTCTACCTCAGTTTGGTTGCGGTTGGCAATGGCAGACCCTACGACAATATCTTGTTGACTCGTGTAGCAATACAACAAAACCTTAAAGGCTGTCAAGAGAGTCATAAACAAACTGACTCCTTGCTGCTGACTCAAGTTCTTGAGCGCTTCACTCAAGCTTTTGGGTAGTTGTATAAATTGTTTAGCGCCCCGAAAACTTTGAACTGGTGGTCGTGGATGGTCTAAAGGCAGTTTTAATAAAGGTGGAGCGCCTTGGAGTTGTTGCTTCCAGTAGGTTAATAATGTTTTTTCCCTCTCTTCCTGCAACCATTGACGCTGCCAAGAAGCGAAGTCAGCATACTGAACAGGTAACTCAGGTAATGGTGATGGTTTGTTTGTACAAAAGGCTTGATAGTTCGCTGCTAACTCCCGAATAAAAACGCCCATTGACCAACCATCAAAGATAATATGATGTGTCGTTACCACCAAGAGATATTCAGCTGCTTCTAAATGTATCAAAAGGACACGCAATAACGGCCCAGTAGCTAAATCGAAGCAGTGCTGAGCTTCTTTTGCAGTTATTCGTTGGGCTTCAATCTCCCGCTCACTATCAGGAAGATGACGCAGATCTACCACTGGCATAGTCATATTTAACTTTGCAGCGATCATCTGAATCGGTTTTCCATCAATTTGTCTGAAAGTAGTCCGTAAAACTTCGTGGCGTTGAATAATTTCGTTTATGCTTTGCAAGAGCGCAACGTTATTAACAGAACCATCAAGAGCCAAACATAGTTGTAAGTTGTAAAAAGGATTATTTGGCTGCAACTGGTCAAAGAACCACATTTGTTGCTGAGGGAAAGACAGAGGTAAAGCTTGCTCTCGTGAAACTTTGACAAGTGCCAGGTTTGTATCACTTGTGCCTTTATTCTCATCTCGCAGTAGCTTCAACAATTCTGTCTTTTGCTTAGCTATTGCGTCACGTATCTGTGGTGTCAGTACTCCCTTGGCAGCACGAACACGTAATTGGTCACCATCAGCACTTAACTTCACACCTGCAAGAGAAAGTTCAGCTATTAATTGATTTAAGTTCATAGAGTGATTTCCTCCATTTCTTCATCTTCACTAGATTCTTCTGTCGATGGTGACTCTGATAGCTTTATACTCGCTAACGCCAATTGTTCAAGGGAAATTTCTGCTAGCTGGGAAATGCTCAAACCTTGCATAATTTTCATTGTGGGTATGTTCACTCCCATCTCGCTTTTGAAGCGATTGCTTAGTTCAACTGCCATTAGAGAATCAAGCCCTAGTTGCAGTAGCGATCGCGTAATGTCCAGTTTGGCTACAGCAATTCCCATTATTTTTGCTACTTGTTCTCTAATGCGAGACACTAAAAATTGCTCTCGCTCTGCTGGTGTTACCGATAATAAATCGCCGTAGCTGGAATTTTCTTCACTATCCTCACCATCTGTCTGTTCTGTTGCTGCTGCCTTATTCAGGTAAGAAAACCGTGGCGAACCACCAGCACCAGAGAAGTGAATTTGGCACCACCGATGCCAATCTACATCTACTACCGCCGTCTGAGCAACGTCTGGTTGAAGTAGTAACTCTCCCATTTTCTTCAGCACTTGCTTCAGTGGCAAAGGTTGAGTTCCCAGGCGCTTGAGATGTTCAGCTACGTCAGCGTTGCGGGCAACATAACCAACATCAGCAACAACACCCCAATTGATGGTCAGGGCTGGCAACCCGATCGCATGGCGGTGATGAGCCAGGGCATCAATAAAACTACTAGCAGCTACGTAATTTCCCTGACCTGGATTTCCGACAAGTGAGGTGAAAGAAGAAAATAACACGAAGAAATCTAACGGTGTATTCAATGTCTGAGTATGCAAATTCCAGGCTCCTAGCATCTTGGGAGCCATGACTTTATGCATCCGTTCCGAGTTGAGTTGCAGCACCAGAGCATCATCCAGAACCATAGCACCGTGGATAATACCTCGTAACGGTGGCATCGATTCACTAATGTCAGCGAGAACAGTTTGAACTTGCTGTGGTTGAGTTACATCTGCTTGAGCAACCACAACTTCAGCACCTAACTTTTTCATCGCTTCTATGGCTGTTGAGGCTGCTGTTGAAAGCACATTGCTGCGTCCCATCAGCACTAAGTGTCGCGCCCCGCGTTCCACTAACCACTGAGCCACCGCTAAACCAAAACCTCCGAGTCCACCAGTCAGCAGGTAAGTTGCATCACTGCCAAACGTGATTGTTTCCTTAGATGAAGGAGCCACCTTCACCTTGGGATCTCGCAAATCTACGACAATTTTGCCGATATGTTTAGCTTGTGCCATGTAACGGAAAGCACTAACTACACGCGAGATGGGAAATACGCGATGAGGAAGTGGGTGAAAGCTGCCATCATGAAAGTGTTGCATCAATTCGCGCAACAAAGAACGGCAATAATCTGGACGTTCATATGCAAAGCGGTCAAAATCCAGAGCAAAAAACGACAAATTCTTTTGAAAAGGTCGTAATCCTAACTTGCTGTTTTTGTCAATATCACGCTTGCCTATTTCTATAAAACGTCCATAAGCTCCTAAAACTGAGAAACTTTTAGAGATAGCTTCTCCTGCCAAAGAGTTGAGGACGATATCAACGCCTTTACCATTTGTAAGCTGCATGATTTCATCAGCAAAGGCTAGCGATCGCGAGTCCATAACATGCTTCACACCCAAGTTCTTCAGAAACTCCCGTTTTTGCGAACTACCAGCTGTTGCAAAGATTTCTGCGCCAGCTGCAAGGGCAATTTGGATGGCAGCAATACCCACACCCCCAGCACCGGCATGGATTAGAACTCGTTCTCCCTTACGGATTCGACCCAAGTAATGCAAGGCGTAGTAAGCAGTGAGGAAAACTAAAGGAATTGTGGCAGCTTCCTCAAAACTCAAAGACGCAGGCTTGTGTACCACTAAACAAGCATCTGTAGTGACATAATTGGCAAAGCTGTTAGGGGCAACAGCTATAACTTCATCTCCTATTTGAAATTCTTCAATTTCAGAGCCAATTGCAGTAATAATTCCGGCACATTCTAGACCAATAGCTTGTCCTGAAAAATTATTCTCTAAATTCACATCAGCCAACAAGTCCATTGCTTTAGCTACGTCTTTGAAGTTAAGACCCGTAGCATAAACCTGAATTTCCACCTCTTTGGGGCCAGGTTTTTGGCGCGTAGTTGCCCGCAGAATCAGGTTATCTAAAATTCCAGGTGTGGTAATTTCTAAACGAAAAGCTTGATTAGCCTCTGTTACAGCGTTTGTGGATGATATCCGCACCAATCGATTAACATAACGTGCTTTACCTCGCAGGGCGATTTCATCTTCTCGGTCATCTAAACATAACTCGTCAAACAAAGATTGAATTTCTGATGCAGAGGTGGTGGAACTAAGATCAACCATCGTGCAACGCAAATCTGCATGTTCATTGACGATCACCCGACCTAAGCCCCACAAGGGAGACTGAGCAATTGAGAGAGATTTAACTTTCTCTCCCACACTTTGAAGACCACGAGTTACTAAAAATAGACGCGGTGAATCATTCCAATTAACTTTCACCAATGCCTGAACCAAGTTTAGTGCGCTCAAAACGCCTATTGTCTGGGTTGATTCTAGGGAAGAAATTGTAGTCTCTTCTATGGGAGGTGTGTCTAGACTCCAAAGATGGACTATACCACGACAAGGAGATTGAGCGGTGTTAACTGTTTCCAGAACTTGCTGTATATCTTCCAAATGTTCCGTTCTGATTTGGAAGTGATTGTCATCAAGCTGAGAAAAAGCTGTTCCAGGCGAGATGAGAATGGGGTTTTTGAAGTCTTGTTTCAGCAAGTTTGCTAGCTGCTGACTAACGCCAAAGTTGTCTGCAAAAATTAACCAAGTTTCTTGTTTGTCTGGTTGATGAGAATTTTTGATCCTCGAAGCAGATTCTTGTTCAATATCAATATTAGGAGCAGTAGCTAAAATCACAGTGTGCAGAGATTCCTCATTTGCCTCTGTATCCCGAATTCCAGCAATTTCGGCAAACCCGACTTCTTGGAGCAAATTGTGCCATTTTTTGAAACTAAGCAGCGCATGTGATGGTCGTAATTCCAAATCAGAAAATAACCACCAGCCTTTGAGTAACCCAAATACTAAGTCGTTCCAACGTGGGGGCTTAGTCAACTCCAACAACACTAGCAAGCCTTGGGATGCCAAAAGCTGTTTGACATTCTCTAATGTTTGACGCAAATCAGTTGTTGCGTGCAGTGCATCTGAAGCCAGAATTAAATCAAACGAATGCGGCGAAAATCCTTGAGCTATGGGGTCTTTTTCAATATCTAATAATTGATATTCTACAAACGGATAATCCTGAAATTTCTGCTGAGCTTGAACAGTGAAGACTTGAGAGACATCAGTAAAAACATATTGTGAGCGGTTGCTGGGAAGTATGGGAAGCAGATAAGAAGCTAGAGAACCTGTGCCTGCACCAATCTCTAAAATCCGTACTGTTCTCTCTTTGGGTAAACTGGAGACTAATGTAGCGATCGCATTTTGCACCAGCAGGTTATAGATGCGAGTACCGGGGGAATCTTGGTATAAATGCTCAGATGTTGCCAAAGATCCTTCTGGGAAAATCAGCCCTAGAGGATCAACATCACCCCGTAGAACGCTTGCTAATTGTGGCCCACAGCGTCCCAGCATTGTCAATTCTGCTAAATAGCTAGGATGCTGGGTTATCAGCTCTTGCCAAATTTGCTCTGACTGTTTTAATTCTAGTATTTGACGCACTGACCATTGGTTGTTTACCTGACTCAAGACACCATCTTCTTGCAATATTTCGAGTATTCGACCTAAAAGACGTTTGTGTTGATCAGCCACTCCTAACTTTGCTGCTAGAGTTTCCAAATCAACCTGCTGGTCTAGTTCAGGCTGCCAACCGAGTTGTTCTAAAGCTTCGAGAATATAAGCTGTACACAAAACATCCAACTTCGGCTCTACTACAGAGTAGTAATCTTTCATTCTCAGATATTTACTCAATCGAGCTGCTTCTGGTTGAACAAGTTCAGCAATTTCCTTTGGAGAGGGCAAATAATCAAGTTGCAAATCAACTAACTCTTGATCTGGGCGTAGCTTTAATTGCCATTGGTATTCATGAAGACAATTATCAATTTTTGCTGGAGTGACCTGTTGCCTTCTTTCTAAAGACTGGCAGCGAAATCCTTGAATTTCTACTAACACTTTTCCCGCTTCATCCAGCAGTCGAATATCTCCCTTAAAACTGGTGGCGGTTTGCTCAACTATCCGAGTGTAGCTCCAAAGTTGAACCCCAGAACGAGCATAAACTTGAAATCGGCTAATTTCAATCGGTAAATAAACTTTGTCTGTTTTATCATCTAAGAACAAAGCGCCTAAGAGAGTCTGAAAACAGGCATCAAGAATCGCTGGATGTAGCTGATAATCTTCAACTTCTGTCAGTAGATCAGGATGAACTTTTATCTTGGCTAGTGATTGTTTGTTGCCACAAAAAAGCTGCTCAATTCCTTGAAAAGTTGGGCCATATTCTAATCCCATTTCTTGAAATTGTTGATAGCAATCTTGAGGACGAATTTCTTTTGAACAAAGGCTTTTGTACTCATCCAGCACAACTAAATTTGGCAGGAAATGATGTGAAGTACGGCTGAATTTTCCTGTGGCATGTCTTGTCCAAGAATCTTCAGTGTCTTTGGTTTTGCCGTAAATATCAAAAGATGTTTGACTGGAATCGAGGATCAGTTGCAGCGAGTGTGTCTGATTATCAGGTAAAGGCAGTGCTTGTAGAAACTCAATTTCTTCTAAAACATAAGGTTCGTTACCGAAAGTTTGTGTTGCAGCAGCCAAAGCCATTTCTACATAAGCTGCTCCTGGGTAAACTGCGACTCCTTGAATGCGATGATCTTCAAGATAAGTGAGTTGTTGTTTATCTATTAATACATCCCACACTGGTTGCGCCGATTTTAATTGGCATCCCAGCAAAGGATGGACTTGTGTTGAGAACATTGCTCGTAAAGCAGTTTGTCCTAACCTAGCTTGCTGCGATTCTAAAGATTCGCTCCAATAACGCTCTCTTTGCCAAGGATAGGATGGTAGCCGTACAAATTGACCTTTTTGGGGGTAAAACCGATGCCAATCAATTGGGTATCCTAATGTGTAAAGCTTACCAACAGACGCCAGCATCATCGCTTGTTCAGCTTCTTTGCGTCGTAGTGAAGCAAGCACAGTTGTTGTTTTATTAGCTATAGCAAAGCACTCAGAAATGTAACTTGCTAGGACTGGATGAGCGCCGATTTCTAAAAAGATGTCATATCCTGCTTGCATGAGTCCGTCTATGGCTTTTGCAAACAGAACTGGTTCCCTCATGTTTTCTCCCCAGTAGACACCATCTACCTCTGGGCCATTAATTTGTTGTCCTGTAACGGTAGAGAAAAGGGGAATGGTTGCTGGTTGTGGGTTAATTCCTTGGAGTGACTCGGCTAATTCTGCCTTCAAAGGTTCCATCAAGATACTATGATAAGGAACTTCCACCTTTAGGAATCGGCAAAAAATTTCCTTTTGCTCTAAAGATTTAGCAATTTCTTCTAAAGCTTGAGCATCCCCAGATAAAGTTAGACCTTGGGGGCTATTGATAGCGGCAATAGAAACTTTGTCTTCGTAGCCTGCGATCGCAGTTTCAGCTTCTTGTTGTGTCAGAGCGATCGCTAACATCTTACCAAGTCCAGCTGCGGTTGCTTGCAAGCGGCTGCGATGGAAAATCACCCGGATAGCGTCTTCTAAACTCAAAACTCCAGCAACATGAGCAGCTGCCACTTCGCCTACACTATGACCAACAATTGCTTCTGGAATCATGCCCCAGCTGCGCCATAAAGCAGATAACGCAACTTGCACAGCAAAGATAGAACACTGAGCCACAACGGTTTCATTGATCCGAGAATGCTCTTCATTAGCTCTTAGTTCATCCCACAATGACCAATCAGTATACTGCTTCAGGAGTTGATCACATTGTTTAATGGTTTCTTGGAATACGGGTTCAGACTCCAATAATTCACGCCCCATTGCCCACCATTGCTGTCCCATACCGGAGAATACGAAAGCGAGTTTGGGCGAGGAGCCTGAAGCTAGACAACCAGAAGACATCGCTAGACGGGTTTCTCCCGCTAAAAACGCTTCTAACTGTTCTGTCATCTCTTCAAAGGAATCAGACACCAGCGCCAACCGATGGTCGTGATGTCCACGACGCAGACTAGCAGTGTAGCAGATATCCGATAGTGAAACGCCGGAGCTGGAAGCCGTGGTTAAAAAGTTATGGGTTAGTTTTGCAACCGCAGCAAGTGCTTCTGGACTCTTTGCAGAAAGGGGCAATAGCAGTGCGCGCCCTTCTAATGACGCAGTGTGTTGTGGCTGGGTCTCCCTATGCTGTGGTAACCTCTCAACACCTTCGAGGACTACGTGGGCGTTAGTACCGCCAAACCCAAAGGAATTCACACCAGCTATTCTTGGTTCCTGACCGTTTTCGGGCCATGATTCTAAGGTTTTTGGTACTCTTAAGCGCAGCTGTTCTAAAGGAATTTTGGGATTTGGCGAGAGGAAATGCAGATTTGGCGGAATTTGGCGATACTTTAAAGCCAGTGCTGCCTTGATTAAACCAGCAATACCTGCTGCTGATTCTAAATGTCCGATATTGGTTTTGACTGAGCCAATAATGCAGTGATTGTTTGGTTGACGATTCTTACCAAGCACATTGCCTATGGCATTTGCTTCTATTGGATCACCTACGGAGGTTCCTGTGCCGTGCGCCTCTACATATTGTACTTGCTCAGGTGATATCCTAGCTTGCCTATAAGCTTCGTGTAGCGCTGCTTCTTGTGCCTCTTTGGAGGGGACTGTCATACCATTGGTATGGCCATCTGAATTGACGGCAGTGCCTCGAATTACGGCATAAATCGCATCTTGATCAGCTAAAGCTTGGGCTAATGGCTTTAAGATTACAATACCTGCACCTTCGCTGCGAACAAAACCGTTTGCTCCCGCATCAAAGCTCTTGCATTTTCCATCGGGAGAGAGCATTGATGCTTTACTGAAACCTATGCTTCCTTCCGGCTTGAGTACGGCATTGACGCCTCCTGCTAAAGTGAGCGTGGACTCTCCATTCCAAATACTTTGACAGGCGAGGTGAACTGCAACTAGTGCGCTAGAGCAGGCTGTATCAACGGACATACTCGGTCCGTGAAAGTTGAACACATAGGAAATACGATTGGCGGCAATGCTCATAGCTCCGCCCTGATTGGTGTAAGCGTTGATTAAATTGCGATCGCTTACGCTCGTCTGGATATCAATATAATCGTGAGACGATATACCAATAAATACTCCAGTCTTGGTGCCAGATAGCTGTTCTGGCACTTGTCCAGCATCCTCTAAAGCTTGATGCGCTACTTCCAAGAGTATCCGCTGTTGGGGATCGATACGCTCTGTCTCTTTTGGAGAAATCCCAAAAAATTGCGCATCAAATTGGTCAATATTCTCAATAAATCCGCCCCTACGGGTATATATTTTCCCTGGTTTTTCCCGATCTGGGTCGTAGAAAGTGCGCAAGTTCCAGCGATCTGCTGGAACCTCAGTAATGGCATCTATGCCGTTACTCAGTAGATTCCAGAAAGCTTCTGGACTATTAACACCGCCAGGAAAGCGGCAACCAATGCCAATGATAGCAATTGGTTCTTTTTCACAGGTGTGTAGTTTTTCGTACTTAGTGTTCTCTGTCATAAAGCTATTTTCCAACATTCTAATACCCACATAATATAAGACGAAAATTCAGTACCACAAGTAAATTAAATACTTTATCTGTGACTCCTTTTACCGTATATTTTCTAATTGACAAAAGAAATCTTATCTTAACCTACCACCAATGGATTAGCAGAATCTGGTTGCAATTCTTCGCGCTGGACGTTCGCGTAACGTCTTGGAGAGAAGTCCCGCCGTAGACACACCTGCGTACAGACACCTGAAAAAAGCAGCAATGAATTCGAGTCCTGGCGGGTATAAAAGCAGCGCTCTTTCTCCAGTAGCTTTCATGCTCTGTAAGAAAGCAGCAAGCGATAAGCCGGAGGCTTGACGCAGAGCGTATCGCGCTTTTTGGTCTAATGCTTGATAAGTTAAGCTAACTTCTTGTGCTTCTCCATCTACCAAAAAGGTATATGCCACTTGCCTTGGTTGCTGTAGCGCTCTTTTGCGTAACAGGTCAACTAAAGTCGCTTCACTGAAAGTGGCTACTGAAAATAAATTGTTGTCCATTCGTTCCCCTATCTCGTTATAACTAAGCATCACTAAACTGAGGATATTTGTATAAGAGCCGGCTTTTTGTCGGCACTCTTGAAATTCCTACAGATAAGTTAGTCAATATGTATGCAAATAAAGAGTTTTTCTAGTTGTTAATCACAAAAAAAATTCTCTAGCTTTCACAGGTTTGGCAAAACCTAATTGAAATGCAAAATTTGAGAATTCAAGCTAGAAAAACTGGTAGCCTCGCAGTTTGTCTTTGGCAAGAGTCGAAATCAGCAATACGAATACTGCTCAACAATCATCTCTATGCAAAGCGAGGAAAATCTCGCTAACTTAGTACAACTCATCATTAATAGGGGTCGCAAATCAAAATCTTGACAACACTGGAATATGTGGTATAAATAACTTTACATTTTCCTAATGACAATACTAAGTTAATCAAGCAATTTGTCAAAGACTTTCACCTGCATCATAAGATTTTTGATTACTATTTGTATTTTAAATAACAAATAGTAATACTTAGACCCGAGAAAAGTTTGAGAACCAGTCCTTTCAAGGTGTGTTATTTCAGTGTTATTTGTGAGCAGTGTCCTGCGCCTGTCCTGCCTACTCCTCATCCTCCCAAACAAGGTACATATGTACTATAATAGAGATAGCGTTCACGAAGCCTAAGTTAGTGCAAAACGGGTGCGTGACAGCGTTCCGGAGATGGGTTTTACGGTTTGTCCTATGATTAAGCACTATATTCTCAGCCTCAATCCGACTGCCAAGCATGAATGGGATCGGTGTATCTTACGTGACCCACTGACCGCTAAACGCCCAGAGATTGCCAAATTAGTTGCTGAAGCGGTTGGTGCGGATACAGGCAGTTATTTAGTCAGTGTAAATATTGAAGTCCAAGTGTTGGAAGAAGCTGCGGTACCACACGCCGAACAGCTTTCCTTAAATATTGAGGAGGTGACGATCCAACCTGCTCAACTGAGGGAAGTGGCGTAGAAGAAGACAAGGAGGACAAGGGAGAATTTTCACCTCTTCCTCATCCTCCTCATCTCCCTCATCTCCCTCATCTTCCCCTACTTGATATGTCAATTTTTTTAGAGGAATAACTTATTTTGATGACGCAACTCAATCATTATCCAGCTGCGATCGCTCAAGCTGCCCAAAGAGTAAACGAAATAGACTCCCAGTTAATGGCAGTTCAGTACCAGATTAACCGATTTGAAGGCAATGCGGATCGCAGCGCCGCCTTTGATATGGATTTGAAAAATGATGCTCAACGCAAAGCTCGTCGCTTTGAAGTGTTACTTGTCAATCAAGAATACCAAAAAGCGATGGACACCCTGATACAATTAACTACCGAAAAGGCAAATGCTGTTGCTCATGTAGAATATCTGCGTAACCAGTTTAGTGTGGCTAAGCTGCAAGCAAGACTAGCAATAGCTCAACAACTCACAGATTTTGAATCGCGTGAATTAGTCGGTTTGTAATCAGCGCTAAGTGCGTAGACACAGATCTTGCACCCAACAAGAGCCAGAGGCTCTAATATCTCGTTACCAGGTTGAACCTGGTAACGAGGGTTTGGAGGCTGAGCCGACTCACTGTTGCAACTCTTGCAAGATCTCAGTAGACACATTTTATATTTCGTAGTGAGGAATGCGCGTCCTCTTCCACCAAAGCAAGGACTAAAGTCCTTACTACAAACAAAGTCATAGCTTGTCTAAGAGTTCAGCAATTTGCTGATTAATAGCTGTGACATCAAAACGCTGGCGGGCGATCGCCTGTGCATTCTCAGCTATATTTGCTGTTTTTTCTGGTTCTTCGAGACAGGTGGTAATCACTTGCGCCAATTCATCAGGCTTTGCTGGTGTCACTAAAAAACCATTGACACCATGTTCTACTAATTCGATCGCACCGCCAGCTTTCGCCGCAACCACAGGTGTTCCGCAAAGCATACCCTCTACAATCACCCTACCAAACGGCTCTGGAGCAGTTGAGGTATGTGCAACTAAGTCACAAGCTGACATCAGCAATGGAATATCTGAACGAAACCCTAAAAATTTGACTCGATTTTCCAGTCCCAGCGCTGTCACTTGTTGGTGTAATTGCTGCACATATTCTTTTTCTCCAAAAAGCGCATCACCAACTAAGATTGCTGTGACATCAACAGGAGATTTTGCCAGTGCTTCTATAAGTATGTGCTGTCCTTTCCAAGGTGCGAGACGGCTAAAATGTCCGACAACAAATTGTCCGTCTATCCCCAGTTGTTGTCTAATTTGCCTGACATCGGACTCTTGGCTTTGATAATTTTTCGCATCAAAGCCGTTGTAAACCACTTTCGTGATGTCTGGGCGTCCTCCCGCTGCTACGAAGGCTGCTTGACTTGCTTGGGAATTGGCAATGACTAATGATGCAAAGCGATTGGCGCAAGTTACGGCAATCGAACGGTTGGTTTTGCTAAAGTGTTCTGGGGAAAGAATATCATGCAAATGATAGACCAAAGGACGACGGCTAAAAAAACTCGCCAGTGCGCCAACAACTAATGCTTTTTGCGTGTTGGCGTAAATTAAATCGAATTCTCTTGCTTGTTGCACAACTTTAGCAATTAAAGGTATAAGTTGACCTAAACTGCCTAATCCTTGTGCCAAGCTGCTTTCTTTGCGAACTTCTATTGATTGAGTGGTGAGAACTTGAACTGGAATGTGGTTCTGTTGTAGTAAATTTCTAAAAGAACCTTCAGCAAATAATCCCACTAAACACCTATCTTTGTAGGGTTTGGCGATATCTATTAAACATAGTTCAGCCCCGCCTGGTTTACCGCTTTGATCTAGGAAGAAAATTTTCATAAGGGCTTAAGACGTTTCAGATAATAATTAATACTAAGTACATGATTGCATAAGAAGCCTGCAATTAGCTTTCATCCCCGGTCAAAGACACGGGGCTTTCAGCTTTTTTTCTTGTAATTCGGAATCAAAATTTCAATTACGAATTACGAGACAGGAATTAGACAGGGAAATATCTGTATTTAATACAACCCTGGATTTGACCGATATGCCATGCTAGATGTCTTAAGCTTCCAGCTAAGCTTGCTTTGTCACAGATTTTCAAACGCAAAACATCCAAACACAAGTTTAAAGGTGTTTTGACCCAGATCTTCCATGACATAAGTTTAGGTAAACCGAATGACCTATGCTTTTGATACAGTAATGGTTCGTAAAAACCAACACTCCACGAGCGGCTGCATCCGCCCATTATATTTGTGCGAAATCGGTAATGAAGGATCGCGTCAGGGACTTCATGCAGCTTTGCTCCTGTTTGTTGAACCCTCCAGCAGTAATCAATGTCTTCAATCGCTAGAAAGGTTTCATCAAAGCCACCTACTGCTTCATGCAGTGAACGTTTGATGCCGATGTTATTACCACCTACCACTGGCAAATATGGGTGATCGAAAGCAATTCCATCACCGTTTTCAACTCTGTAGCTTTTGACCAACCAAGGTTCATTTAGTTTCCAGTGTTGATTGCGACCAGCAACGAAGTCATACTTGGAGAGCGCCTCACCCATTGCTGCTACCCAACCAGGGGCAACTTCGTCGTCGGCGTCGCAAAAAGCCAAGGCTTCACCTTTGGCAACACTTGCACCAACATTACGGGCGTGAGCGGCTCCTTTCTTATCAGACGCATCAATCACGCGAAGTGATGGTATTTTTGTACTATAAGCTTGGGCGATAAGCCGGAGGCTTGACGCTTTGCGTATCGCCACTGTTTCATCACTAGAACCATTGTCGGCAACAATCACCTCCCAAGGCTGGTTCCACTGCTGATTTGCCAGTGCTTCCAGTTGCCGGGAGATTGTATCGGCTGCATTAAAAGAGGGAACAATCACACTTAACTTCATGGTCGCTAAACCAGCATTACAACAATATTATAGTTAGGCAAATAAAACACTCCGTACATCCTGCGCTATTTTGTTCCAATCGAAGTTGGCGACAGCATACTCACGACAGGCTTGTTGTGTAGGTGCTGGAATTTTTCCCAGTAGCACCTGTTGTAATCTTTCTGCAATGGCTGGGACTTCTATTGAGGACGTAATTAAACCCGGTGAGAATGGTTCTAAAATTTCTGGCATTCCTCCAACGGGAGTACACACAACAGGAGTCCCGCAAGCTAAGGATTCTACTATTGCCAATCCAAATCCTTCAAAAGACTGACTGGGCATAACACTCAAGTCAGCCGCTTGGTAAGCAACAGGTAACAAATCGTCTGGTAGGAACCCTAAAAATTTAACATGATTGCTGAGTCCTAATTCAGTTGCCTGCTGTTGTAGTGTAGCTTGTAGTCGTCCGCGTCCTGCAATCATAAGCAAAACATCCGGAATGTTCGGTTTAATGATAGCTAAGGCTGACAACAATTGGTCAAGTCCCACTCGATTCACCAAGCGGCGGGCTGTGAATAAAATTGGACGGTCTTGGGGCCAATCTAGTTTTGCACGAGCCTCGTGAGGTGATAAATTAGGTTGAAACTGAGTAATATCAACTCCACCTGGAATTATGTGAATTTTGTTCCAAGGAATCTGATACTGTTCATGCAATACATTCCCGAATGCTTTGCTCAGAACAATCAAGCGATCGCAGCGGTTATATGTTCTTTGTTCTATCAGCTTAGCTTTGAGCCAAACACTTAGTTTCCTCTCAACGACTTCCTCTTGACTCTCAAATGCCCAAGGACCATGAAAGTTAAAGGTAATAGGCACTCCTTTTGGCAAAAGATCCAAAATTGGAAAGCTGTATAATGCAAAATGTAAATTAATGGCATCAGGTTTGGCACCTCTTGTTTTCTGAAAGTTAGTGCGGATGTCCCACAACCGTTTCCAAATAGCACTATCTGGTGATGCCAAGTTAGTCAGTTTTATCGGCAAATTTGGTTCAGCTTCTGGTAAACCAACTCCACATAATTCAACTTGGTCTTGATTTGCTGCCAATTTCTGCGTCAGTTCATAAATATACCGTTCCAATCCTCCAGGGGTTTTAGGAAACCAGCCTAGTCCCAAACAGAGAATAGACGCAGATTTTGAAGCAGCATTTTTTGTGTTCCCTTCCACTTATGTTTCTCCAAGTAATGCTTGTCTGTGTGTCTCGTTGTAATTTACTTTTTAACGCCTTTTTTTGATTTCAGCACGATTATTTATTGATGCCGACAATAGATATATTCTGTGAATAAATATATAATCAGAACTTTTTACTATAACTATAGATAGTTATTTATAATATTCTTCTATCTAAAGGTAAATAAATTATGATATAAAGATATAAGTTTGGTATTTTTATAAAATACTTAATCATACATTTTTTAAAACAAAACATTTGAAGGGCAATTTGTAAAGTCAGTATAAAGTTGTAAATACACAAAAATATTTTTTACACTCAGAAGCTATCACCGAAAAAGTACTCTGCTGCTAGAAACGCTCTTGTACACAAAGGTTTTGTAAAAGTTTTTTTAAATGGCGTCGGTAAAACCCCTGCTATTTACGTTGGAATAGACAAGATTGCATAAATATTATTTTGTCTCGCACAGAGGCGCAAAAACGAGCCAGCGAGCAGTTCTCTTGGAGGGAAACCCTTTAACAGTTACCAGTTATCAGTTATCAGTTATCAGTTTCATCCGCAGCGGGAAACACCACACCAAGAGCACCGAAAGCGTTGGTGGCGGGTTTAAATCCCCCACCATAGCAGGCGTTACTGCGTAGGTAGCTGTTCACTGTTTTAAGAGAACTGCGGTGCGAATGACGGTGAGTCCAGTCCTGTTGGCGTAGCCTGCCCGTACGTAGGGCATAGGCGGGTCTCCCAACAAGCGGGAACTGGCGTAAGCGCAAAGCGCAGGCTGAGGCTTCGCCACGCCAAGGGCGAACGCCAACGCGCAGCGTCTCCGTGCCTCCTCCGGAGGTCGCACGGTACAGGCGCAGCCGTGCCGCACCGCGAGGGAGATACCCGAAGGGCGTAAGGGCAAAGCGTGCCGCAGCGCCTCCGCGTAGCGTGTCCGTGCTTCCTACGGAGGTCGCACGGTACAGGCGTAGCCGTGCCGCACCGCGAGGGACTCACCCGATAGCCGTAAGGCGTGGCCGTTCCCACTAGGGCTTTCCCGCGCCTAGGTTACTGGCGTCGCAAAGGAGAACACGAACAAAACGAATGAGTGCAAGAAGTTTAATGAAAGACTCCTCGACACCGCTGACTGTTAAGTGTGACTATTAGCTATAATTTCCTTCAACTATCAACAATCAATCTTCCGTAGTTTAGGAATGCTGATGAAATAAAAAAATAGTTGGACAAAGATTATTCGGTATGATTTTTTACTGCTTATTTAAAATAGAGGTTGCAAATATAATCTAGAATATGTGTTACCAAAAGTAACTGTGTAAAAGTAAAATTTTAGTGTTTTGCTGATAAAGTTTTTGTAAAAAAATAGATGAAAGCCGTAGATTGTAGCTATTGTATAGCAATCCGGTTTTCTTTTTGAAAACATTTCAGTATCTTTCGGGTGGGCAATGCTCACCGAAACCCAAACATAAGCCAGATATAGTAGTCATTGCCCAACGCCAGATGCTTATAAAATGCAGAGACGCTGCGCGTGAACAAGCCGGGAAACCCGAGCCTGTGCACTGGCTCCCCTAGGTGTATTTCAAAAATCAAATAGGAATCCTATATCAAGATTAAGTAAAAAATTTGAATGAAATAGTTTTTCTCATTAAAAATAATGTTGGAGAAGCAATCAACAATTTTGTCAATTTATGAAAAATCGATTAATTTCCAAGTTGGGTAAGTTCTACCAGAAGCAACGAAATAGTGGTCATTTACGACGAGGAAAAACTGCAAAATTTGTCCTCGTTATCATTGCTGTAATAACTATTGCATTGTATGCGATGAGATCTGCACCTGCCACAAACGCCTACACAACATCTTGGATAGGCAATACTTATGGTGGTGGTAGCAAATGGGTGCAGAATTATGTAGAGGCAATGTATGTTGGTCCTGATGGTACGGTCTACACCAACAGCACTTGGGATGAAGCAGGAAGAGAAGCAGGAATATATAAAAACGGTGATGTTGTTGGTCCTGACTTTCAGCTTCATGGTTGGAGCCGTGTGGGTGGCAAAGCCATAACAGCAAATAGTAAGTACATTTACCTGGCTATGTTCCAGGGATCAATGGGCAAGATAAAAGAGGATTACCCGCCAGAAGGAACATCTTGGTACTGTGTAAGACGCTATACTTTGTCTGGAAAGGCTGCGGGTTTTGCTGGAGGACGTGGCTATGACAAAAGTATGTTGATTGTCAGCACGAAAAACCCAGTGACGGGATTAGCAACTGTAGGAAATCAGTTGTATGTGAGTATTGCTAAGGCAAACCGCGTTAGTGTCTACAACACTGACACAATGAGGGAAGTACGCAATTTTTCTGTTTCCAACCCAGGGCAGATAACAATTGATAAACAGGGAAATCTATGGATAATACAAGCCAAAGCTGGCAGTACTCCTCCTCAGATTTTGCATTATTCAGCAGAAGGTAAGCGTCTTTTTAAGGTGATTGCAGATGTTGTTGACCCGAGTGCGATCGCGATCGATAATCAAGGCAGACTTCTGGTAGCAGAAAATGGATCTCGTCAGCAAGTACTAATTTACAACATTGCAGGCAAACCGAAACAGGTGGGAACATTCGGTATTGAGCGTGGCATTTTTGCGGGTGTTCCTGGTGAAGTTGGAGATTTGAAATTTTACGGCATAAGCGGCGTGGGTACAGATGCAGCAGGTAATATCTATGTGAATAGTAATGGTTTTCATAATGCTGGAACCGACTTAAGAAAGTTTTCGCCATCAGGAAAGCTGCAGTGGCGGTTACTAGGTTTGCATTTTGTGGATAACGCTGATACAGATCCTCAAAGTGATGGAGTGGACGTATACACTAAGCACGAATACTTCCACATGGATTACAAAAAAGCAGCTGGTAAGCAATGGAATTACAAGGCGTACACTGTAAATCCTTTTAAATACCCTCAAGATCCACGCCTGCATACAGCGCCGACTTCAGTGTTCTTCCGGCGCATCCAGGGGAAACCCTTCATGTATCTCACAGATATGTATCAAAGCTTTATGCAAATTTATCGTTTCAATCCAACCACGGACGGTAAAGTTGCTATACCATCTGCAATGTTTTTTGGCACAGTGCTCAAGGATGGTAAAGTTGGAAGTTGGCCGCCGAATCAACCGCAGGAACAAAAGGATTGGATCTGGCGGGATAGCAACGGCAACGGTACCTTTGATAAGGGTGAGTATAACATCAGGGATACAGATGATTATCCCTACCTTGGGGGATGGTGGGTAGATAGCAAAGGCGATTTATGGAAAACTTTGCGAACTCAAGAAGGTATCCGGCATTTTCCTTTACAGGGACTAGATGCTAAGGGCAACCCCATTTACTCCTACAGTTCCATGAAAAAGGATAAAACTCCTAGCCTATTTACGGATGTGCGACGGATTGAGTATTTCCCCAAAACAGACACCATGTATTTATCAGGCTTTACCAAAGATCATCCTGCGCCTGACGATGATGCTGGGGCAGCAGGGTCTGAAATTGTACGTTTTGACAACTGGAGTCAAGGAAATCGCACTCCCCGTTGGCGCACTGTCATTCCTCATGACACCACTGGAAAGCGTGAAGTGGTTACAATAGCGATGAGTGTGGCGGGAGATTATGTATTCTCTGTAACAGTGAAAAAGCCAGAGATCTCTGTTTATAACGCCGCAACAGGAAAGCAAGTACAAAAGTTAAAACCTGGTCCAGAAGTGGCTGGTGAAAGTGGGTGGATTGATATACCCTACGGTATCCGTGCTTTTCGCCGCTCAAATGGAGAGTACCTGGTATTTGTTGAGGAAGATTGGAAAGGAAAGGTGATTGTGTATCAGTTACCCAGATAAGCGCATATAGTTTTTTACAGTCATTCCCAGACTAAGTCTGGGAAGCAATAGAGAACGAATTATGACAGGCAAAGCCTGTTTTTTTTAAGTAATATTTTATACAAATTAACATGTAATTATTAATACTAATTTGTATTGAAAGAGGTTACAAAGAACGTTGACATCTGACGGTTGACCATTGATTCTCAACTGTCACGGGGTTCTACTCGCCGAAAAATGAGCACTCTGGTATTTAACCCGTCTGTCTACCGAACACGAGAAATCGTGGGGTTAGCAACTGTGACTTAATTTATCGACAAAGCTACCCATATCTACTCATTTTTGGGTAGCTTTTCTCGCGCCATACGTTCAATGACATCACTTAAACTGCTTGCTTGCATTTCATTTTGCTTTTGCTCTAACCACTGGATTGCTGTCTGTGTCAAAGTCATTGTAAATCTTCGTTTTGCTTCCAAATAAATCTTTTTCCTTGCCATATTGTCAAACCTTAATATACTCATATATAATATGAGTATATTACCATTGAAAGGTCGAGTCAATGCTATTAGGGTTCAAAACAGAATTGAAGCTAAATAATCAACAGCGCATAACAATGCGGAAGCATTGTGGTGTAGCTCGCCATGCTTGGAACTGGGGACTTGCTTTAACTAAGCAGATATTAGACTATAACAAAATCAACCCTGATTCTAAGATTAAATTTCCTACTGCCATCGATCTACATAAATGGTTAGTAGCATTGGTGAAGCCTGAAAATGAATGGTACTATGAATGCTCTAAATCTACACCACAACAAGCGGTCTTTGCTTTGCGCGAAGCGTGGAAGCGTTGTTTCAATAAGACTGCTGGATCTCCTAAATTTAAGAGAAAAGGTAGGCATGACTCTTTCACACTGGAGGGAACAGTCAAAATCCTTGGCAACAATAAGATTCAAGTACCATGTATCGGCGTCTTGAAAACCTATGAACGACTGCCACAGGTATTAATTAAGTCTGCGACAATTAGTCGCCAAGCCGATAGATGGTTTATCAGTTTTCGGTTCGACGTAGAAACTCAAGAATTAAAATACACAGACGTTGTGGGTGTTGATCTAGGCGTCAAGAACCTTGTCACACTCTCTACTGGTGAGGTGATTGCAGGTGCAAAATCCTACAAAAAATATGAAGCCAAGCTTTCCAGAATGCAATGGTTGAACCGTCATAAAATCATTGGCTCAGCTAATTGGAAAAAAGCACAGTTACAAATTGCTAGACTGCACAGGAAAATTGCCAACATCCGGAAAGACACACTACACAAGCTCACCACGCTACTTGCTAAGAACCACGGCGTAGTAGTCATTGAGGATTTGAACGTGTCTGGGATGATGGCTAATCATAATTTGGCAAAGGCAATTCAAGATATGGGATTTTACGAGTTTCGGCGTCAGTTAACTTACAAGTGTCAGTTGTACGGCTCTAGGTTGGTAGTAGTTGACCAATGGTTTCCAAGTTCTAAGACTTGTTCTAACTGTGGAGAAAAGAAAGAGACACTCGCCTTAAATGAGAGAGTATTTGAGTGTAGTCACTGTGGATTCAGCTTAGACAGAGACTTGAATGCTGCAATCAATTTGTCCAAAACCGTCAGTTAGACGGAGCTAGCCTGTGGACTGGTTGAAGCCGACTTCTCCAGAATGAAGCAGGAAGTAAACGAAACCCAATTTCTCTGACTAGTACCAGTCATCTTGTTGTATAGAAAAGTCTAGTTATGGATAGTTTTGGGTAGGTTTTATGTAACGGCTTGTTCAAAGCAGCGTCCCCGTGCCTCCTAAGCGAGGAGCTGAGCGCAATCATGCGCACGCTGCGCGTTGGCGCAGCCTGTCCGCAGGACTTACGCTAACGCCGCAGATGTGCTGTAGGCATAGGGGTACGCTCGTGCTCATTTTTTAAGGGACAATGCGTCAACAAATCCATCAGTTAATGATATGTCTGGTGGATGCTAGTTTGTATAATCTTGCATAAAACCGCTGCAAGAGTCAAAGGCTTAAACCTAAATTTTCAGTTTTCATACCAAAAAACCGGATTTTTTAAAGTTATTGTAAAAAATATATATTGATAGTTGTTATCAACTTATAGACAGTGTAGTATCATGCCAGAATTTTTTAAAGTTTAGAAATTTATGAGCAAGGGAGGTAAACAGAGTTTAAATAAACGATATTGGTTGAATGTTTTTTTCAATTAATGATATTGTAAAATCTGTATAATAACAAAATTTCAAGAATGATTTGGTTCACATCTTATACTTCTTATTGAACTAAATTTCGTTAAGTTGCAGCCAAATCATTGCGTTGAAATGAACCGAAATCATTTGACAGTGAAATAAAGAAAGACCAGGAGATCCATTCAGAACTCAGGAGCGTTCTTATAGAGTACGCCAAGTGCTGAGTGGAGCTATTTTGTGTCTCTACAAGCCTGGAAGTTCGTTGACTGGTAAATAATAAGGCTAGGAAAAGATGTAATTTGAAAAACTTATTTCACTTTTGAGTTAGGTCATGATGTTATGTAATGACACAAGATTCGCATGGCAAAAATTGTCTTGATTCAATTTATTAAGTAGGAGAGTAAAAGAATCATGATATTTTGTAATTTTCATGACATTGTTAGCTAGAAAAATATATATTTTTAACAAAAGATAAATTTTTCTTAAATAAGAAGGTGGAAAATATCAAAGATAATGACACTAAAAATTGATTTGTATTTTTATGAATAAAAAAAGAAAAATATGAATATCAAATAAATTCTCAAAATCTTACAAAAAAGAGAAACCCTGTTTATTATGCTCAAGATGCAAAATATTGCGGGTGCTTACCGACTCTCAATTGAATCGGTTCAAGACAAAAAAAACAGAGCGATCGTCCGAAGGACGCGGCAACGTCTATAGCCTCCTAATATTCTCAACTTGAAAGCCTGCTCCGTAGCTTTCTCAAGCTATTTTTGGGGTCTTATGAAATCCTTTTTAAAGCAGAATCCTAATAACTACCTCTAGTTTAAGATCCTGCATTTATCAGGAGTTGCTTCTATCGGTACTGAATGAAGATCAACAATTTGCAACAAGCGACCACTGTGGAGATCATTAAATGCGTATACTACATCTGACAAACCACGTACAAGAGATTGGTAACGGTATCGTTAATGTAGCGGTAGACCTCGCCTGTATGCAAGCAAAAGATGGTCACGATGTCGCTGTAGCCTCCTCTGGAGGAGAATATGAGGCATTACTAGAATCTTATGGAATCAGACATTTTGATCTAGACCAGTCAAGAACACTGCTAAATATTATTAAAGCGGTATGGCGATATCGGAAAATCGTGGATGAGTTTAAACCAGATATCGTCCACGTACATATGATGACGGGAGTTGTGCTGGCAGCGACTCTCAGGTTCGGCTATAAATATGGTTTAATTGCTACGGTACACAACGAATTCCAGCGCAGTGCCACATTGATGGGCTTGGGTGAGCGAGTGATTGTCGTCAGTCAAGCAGTGGGAGAATCTATGGCACGGCGTGGTATCCCAAAAGAAAAAATGCGGGTTGTATCCAACGGCACATTAGGGAGTCCCCGCCAGCGCAGCATCAAAGAGTACCAACCGCTCCCCCTACACCACCCTGCGATTGCAACAGTATCGGGGATGTATCGGCGTAAGGGAATCGGGGAATTAATAGATGCTTTTGTTGAAATTGCCGGCGATTTTCCCGATGCCCATTTGTACTTGGTAGGTAACGGGCCTGATCGCGAGTCATTGGAAGAACAAGCGCGAAATACTCCTTTTGCTTCGCGCATTCATTTTGAAGGTTTCCAACCTGAACCAAAGAGATATCTATTAGCTACTGATATATTCGTACTTGTTTCTCACAAAGATTCCTCACCCCTTGTGATTCCAGAAGCACGAGAAGCTGGTTGCGCGATCATTGGCTCAAACGTAGATGGTATACCTGAAGCCTTGGACGCTGGGAAAGCAGGCATTCTCGTACCAGCAAAAGACAGCCACACCTTAGCCGTAAATTTAAGGCAGTTGTTGAGCGATCGCGATCGCCTGCAATGGTGGAGGACTCAAGCATCTCAGAACCTAGAAAGGCTCAGTGCTACTCGTGTTCATAAAGAAACACTAGCTGTCTATAAAGAGTTAATGCCAGATAATACGTCCAATAATTCTGAATATGCTAAAGCCAAGCTAATTCATAATTAACAAATTGAGCTAGAGATTAATTTATTCTTGATGACTCGTAATTCGTAATTGAAATTATAATTGTAAATTACGAATTGTGAATGAAAACCACACTGTTTTTCCCAAATTAAATTTATGCATTTTATTGTCACTGGCGGAGCAGGGTTTATTGGTTCTCATTTGACTGAGCAGTTGTTATCAGAAGGTCACTCTGTGACTGTAATTGACAATTTGACGACAGGTAACTTACAAAACTTGCCTGAACATTCTGGGTTAAATTTTCTGCATAAAAACATATTAGACTGTCACCCAGAAGATTTTTCCAGACAGATTGATGGCATTGCTCATTTAGCAGCTACCCCATCCGTTACTGAATCATGGCTCAAGCCACTGGAAGCGCACGATAATAATCTGTCTGCAACTGTAGCTGTGATTAAACTGTGTCAGGCTTTAAAGATTCCCAAGCTAGTCTTTGCTAGCTCTGCTGCTGTATATGGTAACAAAACACCTCTATCAATTTCAGAAGAGCAGCCTCCCGATCCCATCTCTCCTTATGGTTTACAAAAATTGGTAAGCGAGCAATACGCTGCCCTTTTTACCAAACAATTTAACTTTTCATTTATTGGCTTACGTTTATTCAATGTATTTGGACCTCGACAAGTACCTGGATCTCAATACTCTGGAGTTATTTCGATATTTGTTGATGCCATGCTCAAAGGTTTACCTATCAAAATTTATGGCGATGGTAGTCAGACAAGAGATTTTGTGTTTGTGAAAGACGTAGCGGCTGCCTTTGCTAAAGCCTTAACGACTCCACTACCTCCTGGTTCAGCATTGAGTTGTAACATTGGCACAAGTAAATCAACTTCGATTCTTCAGCTTGTAAATATTATGAAAACTTATTTCCCCAAATGGGAATTAGAACCTGGCTTTGCACCTTCTCGTCCTGGAGATATTCAAGACTCCCAAGCGGATATATCCAAAGCATCATCAGTTTTAAATTTTGTACCTCAATGGTCTGTAGAATCTGGTTTAAAAGTTTTAGTAGAATATTGTCAAGAACATAAATCATAGGATTATTTATAGATTTTTCACAATTGCTTCTGATGAATTACCTCAAAAAAATTGTAAAAGAACTACATTTTTCTGTAGTGAATAGTTTCCCAGTTCCTATAGCTAATAAGCTGCCATTAGGTGCGCTGACAAAAAAGGAAAGATGGTCTATTGGAATCTATACTGGCAAATCCCCTGTTGATTTCGATGCTCCTAAAGAGATAAAAAATCCTGTCTTGACACGCCGGAATGTATCAGATGTCAGGGCTGGGTTTGTTGCAGATCCTTTTATGATTAAAGTTGATAGCACCTGGTTCATGTTCTTTGAAGTGTTGAATCAACAGACACGTAGAGGAGAAATTGGGCTAGCAACGAGTGAGGATACAGTGAATTGGAAGTACGAACAAATTGTACTTGCTGAAGCATTTCACTTATCTTATCCCTACGTTTTTGAGTGGATGAATGAATATTACATGATTCCGGAGAGCCATCAGGCAAACTCGATTCGATTGTACAAAGCATCCAAGTTTCCTACAAAATGGAGTTTTGTTGGAAATATCAAAAGCGGTGCGTCATTTTTAGACGCTTCTATTTTCCGTCACGCTGATAAATGGTGGTTATTTACGGAAACAAATCCTCAGCATCATTTTGACACTCTCCGTCTCTATTATGCTGATGAGTTGCTTGGTTCTTGGATAGAACACCCAAAAAGTCCAATTATTAGTGGTAATGCACATATTGCCAGACCAGGCGGTAGAGTTTTAGTGATGAATGATAAGATTATTCGCTACACTCAAGACTGTCAGCCTGACTACGGCACACAGTTAAGAGCATTTGAAATTACTGAGTTGACAACGACAAGTTATCAAGAACGAGAAATTGACCAAAACTTAGTGCTTAAACCCAGTGGTGTTGGTTGGAACGGTGCTGGTATGCACCATATCGATCCTCACTTTATCTATGAAGAGCGATGGATTGCTTGTGTTGATGGGAGAGGGTGAATTTTAATATTTTATTAAAATTTAAAGACCTGCACCTTGTCGCCTACAGGCACCGATTCTTGGGTGACAAAAAAAGCCTGTACAAACAGGCTTTTTTTGTATCCACAGCATATATGCTCAACCAAAAAATCAATGCTTGTCTGTATTTGCCTAGACCAGATTCAATTTTTACAATTTACATAAATTCGTAAAAATTCATTCTATAATCTGAGCAAATACCTTTGCCAAATTGGCAAAAACTATCCGGATTGTTGGAACTGTTGTTTGATTTATTATCTATAAAAATAAATTAGTAGAAAATTAAAGCTAGATGCGAATTCTACATATTTTGAACCACGTCCAAGAAGTTGGTAATGGTATTGTCAATGTAGCCGTGGATTTAGCTTGTCTGCAAGCTCAAAATGGTCATAATGTGAGCGTAGCATCCGCTGGTGGACAATATGAGGCATTACTTACCACATACAATGTAAAGCACTTCAATTTGGATCAAACAAGAACACCAATTAATATCATTAAAGCCGCTTGGCGTTATTGGAAAATCATTGAAGAGTTTCAACCAGACATCGTCCATGCCCATATGATGACTGGGATTGTGCTGGCAAAGATTTGGAAGGCTTTCTCTACATATGGTCTCGTTTCCACAGTACACAACGAATTTCAGCGCAGTGCAGTGCTGATGGGTTTAGGCGATCGCGTTATAGCAGTCAGCCATGCGGTTGCTGAGTCTATGGCACGGCGTGGTATTGCACAAAACAAGTTAAGGGTGGTATCTAACGGGACTCTGGGGAGCCTTCGTATGCGAAAACTTCAAGAGTACGTAGCGATGGAACTGCAAAGACCGGCAATTGCTACTGTAGCTGGAATGTACAAGCGCAAGGGTATTAGAGAGTTAATCGATGCTTTCGCACAAATTGCTGCTGATTTTCCAAACGCGCATCTCTACTTAGTGGGAGACGGTCCTGACCGAACTTTGTTTGAACAGCAGGCGCAAACTACACTCTTTGCTGACAGGATTCATTTTCTAGGCTTTCAAAAAGAGCCACAATCTTATATGCTGGGGTGTGACATATTTGTGCTGGCTTCGCACCGTGACCCCTCTCCGCTTGTGATTCCAGAAGCCCGTGAAGCTGGCTGCGCGATCATAGCTTGCAATGTGGATGGCATACCAGAAGCTTTAGATGGTGGACAGGCGGGTATCCTGGTACCCCCGGCAAATAGCCAAGCCTTAGCAAACGCTCTCAGGCAATTGCTAAGTAGCCGCAAGCTGATGCACCAGTGGCAGTACTTAGCACAACAAAACTTAGACCGATTGAGTGTTATGCGTGTCCATGAGCAAACCCTTTCCGTGTATCAAGAGTTAACTACCAACTTAGTTGAACGTACAAAACAGTTAGCAGCGCACAGCAAACCAAATTAGCAGTGTTCAAGTTGGCAAAATTTCGCCTGGTGTTGTGTTCTTCGCTCATATAACTTTTTATAGCGCAATTCAATTGAGTGAAGTACAAATATATCTGTGTTCATCTGTGTCCATCTGTGGTTCATTATTTCTTTATGTACCTTACCCAATTGCAAACCGCTATAGATGAAATAACAGCTTATTCTTAACTGATAACTGTTAACTGATAACTGTTAACTGATAACTGACTCGTCAAGTGAGAGGTAGTTTTTGGGTGGGAAAGGGGTAGCCGTTGATGATTGCAGCAGAAAGACGTTGATGTTGATAATACTTTTTAGCTGCCATAGCCACACCAAGGAAGCCCCACATAACGACACCACCAAGCGAAATCATCAAGCTACTAAAAATTAACTGGAAGACGATCGCAAGACTAATCGAACGGGCAGCATTGGCAAAGGGATCGCTGCGAGCCTCAGAAGTTTGGTATACGTCATACAACAGCAGTAATAATCCTCCTAAATAAGGAAGAGCTCCAAACCAACCGAGAGCGAAAAACGTATCTAGGATGCCGCTGTCAAGAACAATTTGTATAAGTTTGCCGTCTTTATCAACAACCCACGTACCGCCGATCCCGTTGCCTAAAACATTAGAAAGTGCGATACCCATGTTTCTATCGTAATTTGCTGAACGGTCTTGATAGCTTTGGTCATTCTCTAAATTTGAGATACTTCCAAAACGCTCGCTGAGCATACTGCCGAATGGCTCAATGGTCGCGAGTGGCACAACACATACTGCCATGATCAGTATGGTCAATATTAAGCGCATCTGTAGCTTTGGTTTGAGGTTAGTGAGCAAGCTGAGCAATCCCACCACCCAGCCTCCCCAAGCTCCGCGTGCCATACTTAGTAAGAATGCTAAGTAGCCTGCTACAGAAGCAGGGATACGGAATGGATTTTTGCTACTAAATAACAACAATAGCCCCGCCATCATAGTCACTGCAAATGGTCCGGGCGAGTGCATCGTACTCCACACCCGAATCTGCATTGGTGCAGGTTCTCCAAAGCTTGTCAATTTTGTTTGGGTTAACCAATACCTATCCCACTCCGGTGCTATGAGGTATTGCACTACCCCATAAACACCTGTTAAGAGGACAGACCAAACAAATACAGTCTCCATGTTTTTGCGATATTGTGGATAGTATCGCCAGTTAACAAGTATGTGGAACCCAAAAAATAGGGGAGAAATCCAGTCCAGCATTGTACGGAAGACGACAACTGGTTGGTAGTTAACGCTCCCTATCAAAAAGCCGTACAATACAGCAAAAATCGCCATGACAAACGGTAAGCCGCCCATGCGCGATGCTTTGGGTAGGTAGCGCAAGAATGTAGCAGCAGTAATCAGTGTTACTAAGAACGGCGCTAGTAAGATTGGACTTGGCTCTACCCAACCGCTCCTAAAATCTATAAGACGGCGGATCAGCGCAATCAGAAACCATATCCACCAAGTGTAACCAATGTAAAGCACCGGATATCGCACATAGAGGAACACCCCTACCAAAAAAGACCCTGCTGGAAATGCTAGACGCACTATAGCTCCAGCACCTGCCACATAGCAGGCGAGAGTAAACAGTATGAGCGCACCGATCGCTAGCCAAGCTAGAGTTGTTGGTTGTTCTTTTTCTGATTCTTCTGGCGTCGGAACTTGATGAAATTGCCTGTAGGTCACTCAACCTCTCCCTGTCTAACAGTCGTGGTTTTTTCAAATTATCTATCAAGGCTATGAAGGCTTGTCCATCTGGAAGCAGTTGTCAGGTGTAGAAAGGACTCTACTACCCATTTTTGATGCTTGATGATGAGTTTTGTTCCAAGTACGGAAGCCTTGCCAACGTCCTTGCATCGAAGCCAACCACTTTTGTCTGGCTAAAGTTCCTTCACTTTTGTGCAACCGCCACCACTGTAGCAAACCTAACGCCTCTCGTGTGCCGACGAATATTCCCCAGAATGCAAACACAAGCTTTTGTAAAAAGGAAAAGTGTTCCAGCAAAGCTAAAGTTTCGTTGTGAACTGCATTGGTAAACGCGATATTATTAAATTTCTGGCGTTGGTCTTCGTCGAAACGCTGTGCTGGATAGTGATTGACTGCTACTTCTGGGTCATAAATAAGCTTCCATCCAGCCCGTTTTAAGGTGAGGCAGAATGCTAATTCAAAGTGTACCTGCGCCCCAGTGCCTTGCATCCGTTCATCAAAGCGCAATCCTGCGATCGCACTGGTACGAAAACTCATGTTTACGCCCTTAAGAACATCGACTTCACGAGGTTGTCCCACTCCTAGGTGATGGTTGCCAATCACTCGCCCAAACCACTGCAATTGACCGACGATCTCCCGGGAGTCATCGAGTAATTGGTTTCCCTGGTGAACCCAATCACGTCCCCCAACTCCGCCAATGCTGTCATCTGATAGAAAATATGCACTGATCCGTTCTAACCAATTTGGGTAGGGTGCGGCATCATCGTCAGTAATTGAAACTGTATCGCCTTCAACCACTTCCAATCCAGCGTTCATAGCTGCAACTACCCCCCCAACGGTGACTTTTACAGTCTGTAGTGGCAGTTTACAGTCTTTGAATTCTTCGAGGAATTGCCAAGTTTCGGTGTCCGTATCCCTTACTGTCACTATCACCTGATATGGTGGTTTAGTTTGCGCTTGTAGCGCCATAAGGCAGCGTGATAGGTCTTGAGGACGGCGATAAGTTGGTATGAGAACGGTGTTCCTCATTCTTGCTTAACTCCTCAAATAAATCCATATAGGTTTGTGCCATGATATTCCAGCTATGCTGCTCGGCAACAGCACGAGCAGCTTTTCCCATCTGCTGCATTCGGGTGGGATTGCTCATCATTGATGATAGTGCATCTGCCAAGGCATCGGTGTCGTCTGAGTCTGGTAAGACAACTCCGCATTCTGGTGTTACCAATTCTGCACCTCCTGTTGCTGTTGCAGTAATTACGGGAAGTCCAGAGGCGAGGGCTTCCAACAGCACCAGAGTACAAGCTTCATAACGCGAGGGAAACACAAATAAATCCACCGCCCGCATCAGCTGGGCTATATCACGCCGATACCCTAAAAAATGCACTCGCTGATTCAATCCTAAGGATTCTGCCATCGCTGGAAAGGGGCTACCTTCAGTACTTCCCACAACGGCTAGATGTAAATCAGGCACTTTCACCAAGGCACGCAGCACGGTATCTAAGTTTTTTCTGGTGGTGCGGATGTCTCCTGCAAACAGTGCCAAAGTCACATTTTCAGGTAAACCTAGTGTTTGGCGACAAGCGACACCTGGAGAAAACTCTTCTAAATCGACTCCATTGACAATCACCTGAATTTGAGATCGCCCTACGCCAATGCTTTCCAATTCTTGGGCGACTTTCTGGGAGACGGCGACAATAACTTGCGCTTTTTGGAAGGCTTGTTTTTCCCAAAAAGCATTCACGCCTGTATACAGCCACTGATAAAAACCATACAAATCTCGGCGGATGCGAGAAATGTGGGCGGGCGATCGCAGCCAAGAACTGTGGACAAAATGTACAGCATTTACATCAGATGCTGCTTTTGTAATTGCTCCGTTAACTTTGACCAAATCAACTTGGGAGCGATTTTTCCGCAACCAATTTGCACTTTTTTGCGAAAATATGAAATTCCGCAAAAACTCGCTTGGTAAACTGTTAACTGGAATAGAAACCCAGTCTACTTGGCTACTTTGTTGCAATTCTGGTGCTATTTCACTTGCCAATAAGGTAAGATGATGACCTCGGCGAATTGCTTCTTTCGCAACCTCATAATTCACTCGTCCCTGTCCATCACCTTTTTTTACCTTGTGGGTAACAATACATAGTTTCACGCACCACCTTCCTTTTCTTTTGAGTTTATTGAGCACATAAATGTTATGTTCTTTGTTGCGCTTTCTACGCCATTATTTCATTCATACTTTTAGCAATTTATTGACTAGCGGTCGTGGGGTGAAACTCAAAGTCAATGCTGCTATAGTTCTTAAATTAAACTTTTGTTCACAAAGCGCTCGCCAAAGATAAGGACGTGCTTGAGCTTGAATTGTTTCTTGAGAACGCAGGAAACCTAGAGCTAAAGTTGTATGAGCCTCTAACCATTTCTGCTTGAAATACGGCTTATAGTTCTTAAGGATTTCATCTGCCATAAACTTTTCGTAGCAAAATATTTCCGCTTCCCCTTTGCGGATTTTTGCCTGAGCATCTCGACCACCACTGCGATTTGTATCTGTTTGCTCATGGGCGCGATACCGTGTCAATCTTTCTGGATGATAGTAAGCTCCATGACCGGAACGAGAACATAGGTATGCTAAATATAAATCCCACATACCACCTACTTTTTGTGGAATACTATCCCAATCAACAAACTCGTTGCGAATGACACAAGCTGCAGCCGTGGGTATAGATTTATGTACTACGGCAATTTCATAAAAAGGTTGATGAACTCCTTTGTTTAGGCAGTTACGTTTGTAAGCCTTTGTATATTCTTCTGAAGATGAATAATTTATTTTACCTTGTCCATCTATAACGTATTGGTCACAAAAAGCTAAAATAACATCTGGGTTTTCTTCCAAAGGGGGAACAAGTTTTTCTAAAAAATCCTCGTTCCACATATCATCATCATGGAGACTGGCAACGTATTTGCCCTGCGCCATCTTAAAGGCGTTCATCTGATTGGGAAACATCCCAACATTTTTTGCATGTCTAAAAAATCGGATGCGTGAATCACCAAAAGATTCAACTACCTCTTGGGGACTTTCTGGGCTGCAATTATCTGAAACAATAATTTCAATATTTCGATAAGTTTGTTTAACAGCACTATCAATTGCTTGCTTGAGATACTCTGGTCTGTTATAAGTTGGGATTATAACGCTCACTAAAGGCTCTTGTGAGCTATTACTGTGTAACATATCTAAAAAGTCCTTTGATTTTATAATATAAAGAGTGTCCTATCTATGGTTGAAGACAGAAACAGCCTAATTGGCTTGATAATATTATCTAACTAAATGTTTTCAAAGGAAAATTTAGATATTGTGTTTTCATAAATTTTTTGTAAATGTTTGACGTGGATATCCATTGTGAATTCTTGCATAAACAAAGCATAACCTTGTTCGCCCATGCGTCGGCATTTTTCATAATCACTAGACAAATCAGTAATCGCTTCAGCCAGCATCTTAATATCATTGGCTGGTACAAGAAGACCTGTTTCCCCATCTCGTAAATATTCTGGGATGCCTCCGACTGCGGCAGCAATGACAGGTCGATAGTGAGTATAAGCTTCCAGAGTGACAAGACCAGCCGGTTCAGGCCAGATACTGGGGAAGATAACAGTAAAGCACTGTTCGTAAAGTTGATTTAATTTCTCGCTATTACACCAGCCATGCCAAGTGATACGGTTGTTTATCCCTAGCTTGTGAGCTAATTGTTGCAATCGGGGTTGATCCCAACCCTCACCTGCAATATCAAGTTGAATTTGCGGATCTAGGTGTACCAAGGTTTTGAGCAGCCATTCTAGTCCTTTATCAGGAACGATTCGCCCAACAAATAAAATTCGCTGGCTCTTGTGTGTTTCTAAACTCAAAGGTGCAGTGACCATTTGCGGTACGGAAATACCACAGCGCAGCGTGACAGCTTGTTGAGGTGGTAAACCGTTTTTAATCAACTGGTTCCTCACGTAATCACTGTTGGCAATAAAAGTCGCTTTAAGATTTTTGATAAACTTGCTGAGATTATTAGTTCCTAGTAATTCCTCTATCACTCTTGCTGGTTTGCGGCTGCCACAGCCATCTACAAGTTTGCCCCAGAGACATCCTAAATAAGAGAGATTACGATCACAAATGACGCCCTGTCCTGGTAAATATTTTGTGCCACTAGCACAGTAAAGTGAGTGATTGTGAACGGTAAAGACAGTGGGACATTCTCCTTTAATTTGCAATAGTAAGTCGGGGCTATGAAGGTGCAGCAATTTAAATCGGCTCTGGTCAAGCTCTTTGAGAGATTTAATAACAAAGTCACTCACACCAGGTTGCCGAGATTGAATCAGAGAAGTGAGATAAGTTTCCGCTCCTCCGTTCCCATTTACTCTAAAGCTAGAGCAGTGATACATTAAGTTATGATCAAACTCGGGCTGCTGCAAGTTTTCCGCTCTTACCTCTGCATTAGTTATTAAGTTTGGCATGGCTCCTCCACCTTATGTTGCAATGTTCATGAGTAGATTTTTCTTGAGCAAACAAGTTCTCAATTTGCTAAGACTGGGCTTGTGCATCTTTGTTCTAGATGCGGTTTTTATAGCTTTTGAGGCAGTAGAGCAAGCGATCGCCCTTTAGGGCACTGGCAGCTTTGCGATCGCTCTTTGGTGTGATCACTGGAAGCATTATCCACCACAATCAACTCACAAGATAAGTGTTGTGGCAGGTTTATCAACGCCAAAGATTCTCAGGTTTGACGCAGATTCCTACACGGTTGCAGGTGCGCTCATCGTTATCAATCCTTAATTGAGTTGATGCTGCATCTGGTGATATTTCCAAAGCTTACCCTTAAGATCAAGCAACTCTTGATACCCACCCTGTTCTACAATGTGTCCCTGTTCGAGTACGACAACTTTATCTGCTCGGACTATTGTTGATAGGCGGTGGGCGATCACAACCACTGTTCGTCCTACAGAAAGCTTTTCTATAGACTCTTGAATAAGTCGTTCTGACACAGTATCAAGAGCACTTGTTGCTTCATCCAAAATCAGAATTTCCGGATCTCGCAGCAAAGCGCGAGCAATTGCAATTCGCTGACGCTGACCACCAGAAAGTCTTACACCTCTATCTCCAAGTTGAGTGTCGAAACCTTGGGGCATTTCTTGGACAAATTCCAAAGCATTCGCGAGTCGAGCTGCTGCGTAAACTTCCTCATCTGTTGCTCCTTCCGATCCATAGGCAATATTGTTACGGACAGAAGTGTTGAAAATAAAGGTATCTTGGCTGACCACGGCAATCTTCCGGCGCAGCGACTGGATTTCAATATCCCGCAAATCAACGCCATCAATAAAAACATGACCTTGTGTTGGATCATGGAATCGCGGAATCAAATCCGCCAATGTTGTTTTACCAGCCCCTGAAGCACCCACCAGTGCTGTCATTCTGCCTCGTTCAATCATCAGGGTGATGTTACTAAGTACTAAATTTTCGCTGTCGTAGCCAAAATCAACAGACACGAAGTCGATTGAACGTTTTAAGCCAGGAAATTGGATATGTCCATTGCGGAAATACTGTTTTTCATCAATATCCAAAAGTTTTTTAACAACTTCCGACGAGCCGTACATTGTACTGATATGCGTCGCGACACCATTAATATCTTGAATAATTGGCACGAAACGAAAGAGAACGAAGAAAAACGTGAATAGAGAACCTAGTTTTAGTGCTCCGTTAGTTACCAAACCCGTAAATGCCAGAACAATCATTCCCACGAGTATTGTGGTCGCTAACGCCTCTGCCAATGGCTTGACAACCATCCATACCGAGGCAATGTTCTTGGAAGCACTGACCAGATTCAAGCTGGCATTATAATAACGTTTACGTTCAAAATCTTCAGTGGAAAACGCGTGAACTGTACGAATTCCATTGATGAATTCTACGGCAATCGAAGTAAATCTATTGCTGGCTTTCGTTACGTCAAAACTCGCCTCCCGCACGCGACCATTCAATGTAGATAACCCGACAGCTAACAAAGTGAAAAGCATCAATGAAATGACAGATAGCTGCCAAGATATCAAAAACATTGATGCTAGGTAAACCACAGCATATAGTGTTCTTGAAAATAAAAAAGCTGCATCGCCAAAAGCTTGTTTAAGCTTTTCTATTTCCGTTGTTAAAGTGTTTATTAGCTCACCAGATTTTGTATTGCTAAAATAACTAATTTTTACAGACTGTAGTTTTTCAAAAATTTGTTTACGCAGCCTATCAATTAAAGTAAGCTGAGTTATTTCAGTATAAATTTGTGCTACATAATTTAAGCCTGAACGCAACCAAATGCTAATTAAAATCAAGAACGATACGCGATACAGCCGACTGTTAGGAGATGCGTTCACTCCCAAGATAAAAGTATCTAACCACTCATTTCCGGTTTTAAAGGGAACTTCGGGAGTCGTTAAGCTTTGCAGAAGAGAAAGCAAAAGACTAACATTAAAGCCCTCAAAAATTGCCGCTAGCAATGAAAACATCAATGCCATAACGGTAATTCGCGGAAAGTGTTTAAATTCTCGCAGTATCAAGTAGTTGTTCTGCCAGAACTTAGTAGTCTTTACTAAATTCTTAAGCAGATTTTGGACTGGTTTGGAAATTTTTAGCTGCATGGTCAATATTGAACTATAGTTTTCCAGGGAAGATAGAGCGCTCTAAGTGCTATGTCTTACGAAAAGCCGCAACGCGTTTACGTGCGGCAAATGAACTCACTACTGTACAAAGCACTAGTTGCTCTTTTGTCAGAATCAAGGGGAGCGAGAGTCACTTTGCAAGGCTTGAACCTGTGTTTGCTACCACTAGCATATGGTAACAATGGGGCGTTCAAGCCATCAGGTAACGAACAAATCACAAAGTGGGACTATCCAGATGTAACAAGTTCGACTCTGCCTCAACTTCCCATGACCCCATGATTCCTGGTAATCTATTGAGATTTCCTTGTGCTTCTGGACTCAGCCGTACTGCATCTTCCAAAGTCCAGCAACGAGGTCCTGTCAAAGTCATTTCACCACGCAGCACATTCAACAATTGCGGCAGATTATCCAGTCCGTACTTACGCATCCAAAGTCCTAGAGTTGTCAGATTCTGCTCATCTTCGCCATCGCATAAACCGCTTTGATATGCAATTGAAGGCATTGTGCTGCGCGCCGCATCCCCACTTGCTTTCTGGGTAAGTGTCGTTGTGCGAAACTTAAAAACCTTAAAGAGTTTGCCCCGTTCTCCAATATGCCATTGGGAAGAAAAAAGCGATCCTGGTTCTGGGGAGGAAGCGCGCATTAACAAAACTAATCCCAGCATGATTGGGCTGACAGCAAGCAGAAAAACCAACGCTGTGAGCCACTCAGTGAGCCGCTTTAACCACGATAATACTGAGCCAACTGGTTTCGGCTGTTTATCGTTAGAAGGTATGCGTAGGAATATAGGCTTGTTGGCTGCAAAGCACGCATCTGCCCAAAATCTCAACCTTGCTTCACCGAGTTTTGGATCTATGCGTACCAAATTTACTGGAGAACGCTTTAAACACTCCACTAACAATCCCTTTTTATCCAGTGCAGGCATATAGGGCTGTTTCACTACTATAGAAGGCATAACCAGCAACTGATCCCGTCGCCATTGAAGTGTGCAGTACTGTGACGGATTATCTTGTTGTTGCTGCTTCACAGTATAGGAATTTTGTAATGTTGCTTTTATTGAGGTTGTCATATGTATTTACACTCATAGTACAGTAGATTGTCAACCTGATATCGAAGGCTATTAAAGCCAAATAGTCCGACCTGTATCTTAGTCTTCACTCCAAACCTGGAGGTTAGTGAGTGGGAAAAATGATAGTACAGCTATCCCTCATAGATATTGCACATCTTCAAAGAATTTATCTTTATAAAAGATGTACAAGATACAAAAATAGTAGCCTTTAGATAAATCTAAGAAACTGCTCTCTTGTATTGTTTAAGGGGTATTTAATATCTAGGATATAAGACGCCGTAGGAATAACGGTTACGTAAATAGATTCTTTATTTACTCTTTAAACATTTCGTGCTTTTTTCCAGGAATTATTAAGCTATTATGAATAACATCGCTTGTCTAACTACGTAATAACCCTTTTGCTGCTAACCCCATGTGATTTTAACACAATCAGATGATTGCAATTCAAAAAAGCTTAATTATCAAAAATAATCACACCCAATCAGTAATTTTTGTGAAAAAAAAATATATAATTATCTCAATTTCAGTTTAGATAATTTTCACAATAAAGAGAATTCTTGTTGAGATAACACGAAATTTATAACGTTTGATTCAGTATGTTTATTCTATGCCTCACTGTCATTTACCTGCTATATAGGATGGCTAAAAGCTAAAATAACAGCCGTGTGTATCTATTTTTTCCTACATAAGAAAAGATGATAAGTAGGTCAGTGTAAATAATTAAAGGTATGTAGTAAGCGCTAAGCGCGAAGACAGCGCTTACTACAAGCTAGTTTCCAAGCTTTACTTTTCTTTACATAGTTTGATTTTTTCTCGCCTACTTACTTACCTAGAAAGAAATAATTATGTTATTTATGTACGCTAAGTCACTACATTAGTGAAAGGCAATCGTAATTGTGACTATTTTTTGTTATAAACCATGACTCAATCGTTAGACAGTGCTTTATGAAAACGCTGAATCAAACTGGGTCACCGTCGCAATTTCGGCTTGGGTGCGACTATCGCTTTTGTACTCTTTATTTGCAAGAAAGCGCCTAAATTGCCAAAACCTAGGCGCTTTATGGTAAGTTTTCTGATAGATTTCCACAGTTTTACCTAGATTTGATCAAGGGGTAGCTAGCTTCCCTAGTGCGCTTTCAATAGAGATCTTTTGCAATGGTTTAAGTAGATAGGTAGAAATAACCGATATATGTTAAGAAATGTAAACGCCTCTAAAACCCGCGCCCTAGACCAATGACTAATGACTAAGGACTGCCGAAACTCGTTAACTTTATTTGTACCGACCTACTTATCAGACAAGCCAAGACTTGGGAGATGGGGGAGACAAGGAAGCAAATTCTTCCTTGTCCTCGTTGTCCTCCTTGTCTTGCTTCACTGATGGAGATGTTATTAATTACGAATTATGCTGACACTCTTGCCCCTATAAAAAAATACGGCTTATGCCAACACTGAAGGGCATATACCGCATTGAGGATTGCATTTTTGTTGTTTATTGACACTCCCACGCCTGAAAGGTGATGGGATTCTTGGGCTGAGGAAAACCATTAGCCACCTTTGGTGTTACAGAGCACTCTGCGTCATTGCAGACGCCTCCTTATACCCAGGGCAAACGCCGGAATGTCATTAACAAGACTCTGTTCTCAATAGAGTCTTGTTAATGACATTAAGCAATGCTTACTAACATCATCTTGAGTTCTATTTTTGACTTTACTTTTATAAGTAAGCAAAATGCCGGAGAGCGTTAACAATTCAAAATTCGCTCATTCAAAATTCACGCATTAAAGACAGTTACATAGGGGGATTTAAACCCCAACTGAAACTGAGGAGCCAGTGTCGTGGGCGGGTTTCCCGACTTGAGACATCTGGCGTACTACGTATAGACGTAGGGGTCTTAGACCCTTTAATTTACGATAAATCTAATTTTATCAATCAGACTTTTCGTCTATTACCCATACACCAAATTTAGATACGTTTGCCCTGTCCCTATACCTTTGTACCCTTTATTTCTCCATAGCTTGTTGCAGTGCAAAGCGATGTTGCTGTGCATATGGAACGTATGTACTAGTAGAGTTTGATACCCCGTTTGCCACAACTCCTAGTAAGTTTAACCTGCTCAGCATGGCTGTCGCTTGCGTAAGTTGGGTTCTAGTCACCCTACCAATGCTGGCTACCATAACCACGCCACGACACGATGATGCCGTAAGCATAGCATCCACTAAGCCAAGAACTGGAGTGGCATCTATAAGTACCAAGTCATAGTTCTCCTCAAATGTTGCCATAAGTTGCTGCATCCGAGGGGAACTCAACAGATTAGCTGGATCAGCAGGCGTTGGTCCAGCGGTTAAAATATCGATGTAAGATGAGCCTGAGGACTGGATACTAATTTGGTTGGGTAGAGAGACGTCACTTGTTAGTAAAGTAGAAAGCCCCTGTTCGTTGGGAAGATTCAGTTGTTTGTGTAAACTGGGATCGCGTAAGTTGGCATCAATCAGCAGTACGCGTTTATGTAAACGAGCAGCACTCATTGCTAGACCCAATGCTAGAGCTGACTTACCCTCATCTGATAAAGCTGAGGTAATCATCAAAGATTTGAAGGAAGAAACAGAGTTCAAAAGTTCAATGTTTTTATAAATTAGGTCTAGCGATTCCCAACGTGGTGGAGATTGCAATACCTGAATTGTCCAAGGAGCTGGGACTTGTGGCTTCCCTAAAGGTAACTTGATAACTGATTCTCTATTTTTAGCAGGTGGCAACTTGGGAGTTGTTCCCAATATCGGTAGCGCAACCTGCTTCTCCAACTCAGCTGTGGTGTGAACTGAATCATCAGCCGCTTCACGGACAAAGGCAGCAATACCTCCTAACATCAACCCAACCACCGCACCCAGCATCAGGTTCTGCTGCAGGTTTGGACCTAACTTGTCACCGGGTTGGGGTTGTTCCACAACTTCCCAGTTAAATCCTCCCTTGGCAAGTTCTTGTCGCAATTTCTGTTCTGCTTTCAAAAGTTCCTGGTATCTTTCGCGGCTAAGTTCTATTTGCGGCTGTAAGCTACCATAGCGAGCTAAAATTGCGGGAAATTTTGTGAGTTCCTCACGTAGTTGTTGCTCTTTCTTCGCCAGAACTTTGTCTTTAGCGCTTAAAGACACTATTGTGGTTTGTGTATCCACCAATTTCGCAGCGAGGTTGAGGTCAATTGCGCTCTTCTGTCCTTGTTGTAAGAGAGACGGTGCTTGGCTACTAGCTTGAGCAGACTCTCCCCCTAAGGTTCGTCTTTGCTCTTCCTGCAATAATGCTTTTTGGCTTTGAAGTTGAGCTACCAACTTCTGCACGTTCGGAGCTTCCTCTGTAAAACGCAAGCGTTCTTGTGCTAAAGATAGTTCTGTTTTTTGGTACTCGTTCAGTAATGCTTGGTAGCGAGTAGACTGGCTCAGACGAGCTTCAACGAGGGCATTCTGTGGAGTACTTTGAAGTTGATCTTGTAATTTTTTATACGTAGCTGCTGCTTCTTGATACAGAGAACGAGTTGTGCCGCGCTCTTGCTCAATCCTGGTCAATTCGTCCTGTTTGGCTTTCGCCTGTGTCTCTGGATCTATTAATTTCTGAGATGTGCGAAACCTTTGCAAGTTAGTCTCAGCCTTTCTCACTTCATCGCCTACTTTCTTTAACTGAGCGCTGATAACTTTCAGACCATCTTTTAAGCGCTTGTCCTGCTGTTCGATGTTGTACTCTAGATAAACTTCTTGAATTGCATCCAAAACTTCATGTGTTTTAATTGGATCTTTATCGGTATATTGCACCTGAAATATTTTAGTAGCAACATTATCTTCCTTGTTTTTGATTTGACTTAAAACTAAAGCGCTTTTCAACTGACCTACGGTCATGTCTGGATACTGGGGCTTGAGTAGATTAACTGCTTTTTGAAGCAGACCAGAACTTTGCATTAAGCTCAGTTGGGTTGCAGCGTCTACCTGAACAGTAGGGTCGGTAAACTGACTGTCTACACCACTACCACCTTCTTTCGTTCCTTGATAGTTAGGTTCTACCAACAGCTGCATTGAGCTTCTGTAGGTAGAAGGTGTCCTTTTTGTCATCACACCTGCAACTGCAATACAAGCCACAAACGCTGCTAAAAACCAAGGAAATCTACGTATTAAAACCCCAAACAGTTGTCCGTAACCCTGTTCTGACTCAGTAACTGGATTTACATATGGACTTAGGCTGCTCTGAACCACCTTTACTATCCCTCAGCTAACAAATTAATTGAATAATGTATTTACGGTACAAGCTTGTTCAATAACTTGCTCGACCTTATTAAAGAAAGCCTCCTCTGAAAAGTTGGCTACAGCATGATTACGAATGTTTCCGTAATCCCAATAGATTTCCCTGGCTTCTAGTAGTGCAGCTTGCAGTGATTCGGGTGTTTGCCTCTTAAAAAAGACTCCTGTTTTACCAGGTATCTGAGTATCTAACACCCCACCCGCTCCAAAAGCAATGACAGGTGTTCCACTGGCATTTGCCTCTACTGGAACTAATCCATAATCTTCTAGGGCAGCAACTATAACAGAGTTGGCTTTAGAAAACAACTGAGTGCGTTGTGTATCAGTTACGTGTCCTAAAAACTCAATATTGCCTAATGCTTTGGACTTTAATCTCTCTTTTTCTGGACCACTTCCTGATATCAGTAACCGCCATCCCAGCCAGTTAAAAGCTTCGACTATTATATCAAGACGCTTGTAGCTGATCATCCGAGCTGAGGCAAGATAAAAGTCTTCTTTTGTATCTGAAAAAACAAATTTACTCGTGTCTATCGGATAGTTAATAACAATGGCTTTTTTGCCGTAGGTATTTTTAATACGACGGGCGACAATGCTGGAGTTAGCAATGTAAAGGTCAGGTTCCTGTGCACAGGCAAGGTCTACCTTTCTCATAACTTGAAAGACTTGTTCGATTAATGGAGCAAAATATCGATAGTCTCCGTACTCCCGTAAATAAGTTTCTGTATCCCACAAAAAACGGGTAACATTATGGCAAAAGCAGATGTGGCGTGCGTCTCGGTTCTTTCGCACTGCTTTGGCAAAGCTGGTGCTACTGCTGATAATGAGGTCGTATTCTTGCAAATCTAAGGCGCGAAAGGCTGGAAAATAGAAAGGAGCCATCAACCGGAAATACTTTGCTGCTCTCGGAATATTTTGCAGAAAAGTTGTGTTGACAATACGCTCACCTAAATCAATGGTTTGTTCGGGATCGTATAAGGAAGTAAAAACGTCTGCTTCAGGGTAGCGTTTGCAGAGCAATTCAAAAACGCGCTCTGCTCCTCCTTTTTGGGTTAAATAATCATGCACTAAGGCAATTTTCATATATTTTTTCTGGATTTACTTTATAGAATTATCTACAAATGATAAGTGGATTCTGAACATTGCACCCACACTTAAGAGTTGACAGAATATTTTGCCAGTCTCGTATCTTCCACCTATTTGTTCCCAAGATACTAACAAAATATTAAAACGTTATTTTTCAAATGTTAATTTTTAATAAATATTTCGTAAGGATGAAACAAAGAAGTCAGTAAGCCAGTGGGTAGACTAGGAACTTGAGTTTTATAATGGCTAATTGCTTGCTTTTTTTGTTCATGAACGGAATCGATACACAGTCGGTAAGAATGAGCTATATACTGCAAATATAACTGGAAAGGCAATAAATTGTACCAGAATATCCAGATAGGGTATTGCAATAGCTCTATCTGAATTCCGGATTGGGCGATCGCCGCCTGAACGACTTCATAAGTTGACTCATGATCTGGGTGACCATCTTTGCTGTGGGGTACGTAAACCTCTCCTGGTTGAAAGGATTTCAAGAGTGCAACTAAATCGTCAATTAACTGTTGACGCTGATGATTGTTAAGTTGTGCTAAGGAACCATCGGTGTGACCCAGAAAGTGTGCTTCCGATTGTTCTACACCCAAATTATCCAGGGCGCTGATAGCCTCTTGCTGGCGAACCTGGATAATTTCTTCCGGTTTAATCGACTCGGGTCTTCCGTAGCGTCCATCTGTCAGGAATACCACCTTAACAGGTATTCCTTGCGCTCTTTTGAGAGCAATCATTCCTCCACAACCTATAGTTTCATCATCTTGGTGTGGAGAAAACACTAGGGCTGGTTTGTCACTAACTGTGATTGGTTTGCTTTTAACTCGGAAAACCCAGTTAAAGAATTTACTATTAATATTTCGGCTTTTATAGTCCACCCTAGCTCGAAGCTCTCCTAAAAAAGGAATTTTAGACATGAATCAATACCTCATTTTTCATAGAATGATTTTTGATAATTTTTTCGATCGTCTTCCTATAATTTTCTGTAAACTTTTCTTTGGTATGATTTTCTCTAACAAATTCCCAAGATTTTCTTGCCATCTCTTTTAGCTTGTTTGCAGGCAAATTGGAAATATTTTGGACTTGCGACTTAATTTCTTTGATTGAATTTTCTTGTAGGATGACACCGTAGTCTTCTTCCACATCTACGCTAGCTTCATAGCTGACAATGGGTATTAAACCTGCATGCATACAATTAATCACGCTGCCACCACCACCTTCTGAACAGGAAGGATAGACAATGCCAACGCAGTTGTTGAGGATATTTTTAAACTTATCACTGTTTAGATCAATCCATCCTACAGTGTGAATGTTAGGGGTTTGATAAAGTTCCTTATAAAAAGCTTCTACAAAATCTTCTTCTTTAGTAATTGGTCCGCAAATGGTTAAATGGTAATCAGGCATTTGAGCAAAGGCTTCCAATACTAAGTCTAATCCTTTGTGAACTAGACCGTTACTGCCAAACCAGAGAAAATTCTTGCGGCAAGCGTCAAAATCTTTTTCTTCTAACCATGGATAAACGACTTGTGTAGACAGGGGAACGCGATAGAGCGGTTTTTGTGCATATTTTAGTGTATTCATAGTAAATTCATTGCCCAAAACAGTGGCACAATCAGCATGTTCTAGACCTTGATTAGGTCGCTCATTTCTTCGAGGAAGGAGAGTCACACCTCGCCTTTGCTGTAGTGCTAACAGCCTACTGGCTTCTGCTGCATTCTGGAATAAAGTATTAGCCGTGTCAGCATGAAAGATTTTTATACAATCTTTGTTGAGGAATGGGGCACATCTGTCCAAGTTCCAACGAGTTTCTATAAAAAATGCATATTCTTTTTGAGGTAGAAAAATATCGTTGTAAAATTGGATAACATCGACACAATAACCCATGTCCAGAAAAGTTTGCGCCATCTGGTAACATTCCCAATAATGGGTGTGGGAATTTGGGAGAGGTTTGCCTGATTTTAAGAGAAATGGCTCAACAATGTATGAGATAAGTACGTTACCGACAGCAGGCTTATCTGGCTGCAGTGAAGCCTTTAGGCGCATCTTTTTGCGACCTTTGATTTTATTTCCTAGGCGATTAACGATGCTAACTGTGCGTTGAACTAACTTGGTTGCCATAGATTCACCTGTTGAAATCGTGACAAATAATGTTTGGAATACCATCAACTTATCGAAATAGAATCTCATAACCTTCGCATAACTTTTGCATAAGACTAGAGATTCTTTACTACTCAACCTATGGCTTTTTTGCTACCAAAGTCAACACCATAACATCAAGTATGGGTTGACTTCGGTTAACCTAGTTACCTAAACTGCTGCCAAAGTTTTGGATTGAGCGAAATAGGCATTTTGCTCAGATCGCAGTTTGTCGCACAGTCTACCTTCAGGCAGTTCTACGTCGTCATAGGTGAGAACTTGGTCTTTTGGAATATCTCGCTTGAGGCGACATCCTTCCGCTAAACCAATCGGCAAGAGGTTTTGCTCTTGGACAATGTTGGACTTTTCGCATTGACCGTAAGTCATGTAATAGCCGATGCCATCTAGGGTTTCTCCAGCTTTTAAGTCGATTTTGGCAGTGGTGACAACATCTACTAAGGGACCTCCCAAAGGACTTAAGACGTAATCTTGGAAGAGGACAGCGCGAGCAACAGACAATGGCACCTCAAAGTGACAGAGGTGGTAAGGAGTATAAAAGCTGTAGAGCGGTCCTTCACCTAACTTGTACAGGTTGAGGTAGTGTTGTTGCTTGGGGTCGTCGTGAGTTCCAAATACAAATACCCCTGGACCTGGTTTTGCGCCAACGACGTAATCAACGATGCCGCCCAGTTCTTTGAGTTGTTCGACATCATACATTTTGGTCATTTCATCGACATGACCGTTAAAGTCGTATCCCAGCATTCCCCGTTTGGCAACTGTCATACCTGTGGCATTGGCAACGATCGCCTGCTCAAAGGAGATTTTTGTGCCATCGGCAAAGCTGGTGACCATATGAGCTTTTTGACCCCAACGTTTGGCAAATGCTTCCTGTGTGGTGGGATTGCGATAGGGGTCTTGTAAGCCTTTGATGTTACCACACAACAGCGGAGTTAACCCTATACTTTTTACAAAACGATAAAGGTTCAATTGCACCCCTGGCTGATCGCCATCGCAAGCGGTCAGGATGACTCCTGCTTTGTCGGCGTAAACTTTGAGAATGGGACCGATGGTGCCATCGAGTTCCGCGTTCATCATGATGACATGCTTGTGATGAGCGATCGCCTCAAGCACGACATGAGCGCCAAATTCTACCGCACCTGTGACTTCAATCAGTGCATCGATACCTTCGGCACGGCACAGTAACATTGCATCTTCTGTGACTGCGTACTGATTATGGGCGATCGCGTCTTCTAATTCAGCGACGGTAGAAACGACTTTGTAATCTTCAATTCCTGCTTCCGAATATGCTCGCTTGGCTGCATCAACACTTCGGTTGGAGATAGCAACTAACTCCATACCAGGCACGGAATTTTTAATTTGATTGGCAATTCCCCGTCCCATAAAGCCAGCACCAATCATTCCAACTTTGATGGGGTTACCTGCTTCGGCGCGGGCTTGTAAGGCGCGATCTACAATAATCATCTGGTGAAACTCCTGTGTTGATATTTGCTTGTTAGTTGTTAGTCGTTAATTATTAGTAGTTTGCCCACTGATCACTAAGAATTAAACATTTCCCCCAACGGTCATCATTGTCATCAAAGGCCAATTCTGATCTTTTTCGGAAATTTCAGTCACTTCCACAGGCCATTCAATATTGAAAAATGGGTCATTATAGCGCAATCCCCGCTCATATCCTGGTGTGTAAAACTCACCAACCTGATACACAACTTCTGCCCCATCTGTAAGTGCTTGATAGCCGTGAGCGAACATTTCTGGAACATAGAAGGCGCGACGGTTTTCTGCGGTGAGTTCCACACCGACATGTTGAAGGTAAGTAGGAGATTCAGGACGCATATCAATAATTACGTCATAAATAGCGCCTTGGGTACAGCGAATTAATTTCGTTTCTGCTGCTGGCGAAATTTGATAATGCATTCCCCGCAGGGTTCCTTTTTTGTGGTTAAAAGACAGATTGCATTGGGCAACCGTTGGCTTTAAACCATGCGCCTCAAATTCTTGAGCGCAGAAGGTACGGGCAAAGAAACCACGATGGTCGTGCTTCTCTTCTAGGTCAATGATGTACGCGCCTTTAAGTTCGGTTTCGGTAAAAATCATGGGGAAACTCTCCTTGAATTATGACTACACAGTGGCACTAGGTAATTCCTGATTTACCTTCGTGTTGTTTGCGCCTACCTGTTGGGTAGGCGCAAACAACACGAAAAAATTCTCAGGGGGGGGACAACGGCACTATCTAAGAACTCTCACTGAATCAAGTTCTTGAGATAAATCTGGTTTGGCAAAAGTATCATCCCAGTACTGGGTGCAAAGCTCTGGTCGTTTCGGTGGGTTTGCAGTGTAAACAAAAAATAGTGCTGGCCTTTCTTCTGTCCGTAGGGTTCCGTGGTGTAAAGCAGTTTTTGGGTCTGTAAAAATGACCGTACCCGCAGGTCCCGGACATGATTTCCATTTGTGTTGTGGGATGACTTCCTTAAGCTGTTCATCAGTGATACCTATGTAGCCTGAGCGCCAAAGCTTGTAGTAAATCCGGTAATAATTTAGGGTGGACAAGGAGGTCAAAGATAGCGGAACATATTCAAAAGGACCGTGTTTTTCTTCTACGTCGGTCAAATAAATAATTATTTTGACCATCCGGCGGTCTTCTGAGTCTTTATGCCATAGCAGTGTGCCAAACTGATTTTCGTTGGGAAGGTCTTTGCGTAAATGTACGCCTTGAAAGGCAATAGGAAGACCGATGTAATTTTCGATAATGTTAAGCAGCTTTTGTTCCCGACCCCAGTAGGAAAATTCTGGTAAGTCTGTCACTGTGTAAATTTGTGGCAGTCTTTGGGTTAGGTTGCTATTATTTGCATCCTTCATTCTAGATAATTGAGTCTGAGATGCTTGGAGAAGATCAGATGTAGAACCTAACCCCAACTTCTCCAGAGTTGTCACGTAAACTCCATCGCGTTTGAGAGCATCGACAATGACGCGATCGCCTTCTTCCAGAGCAGGCAATTTTCCTGCATGGTTCAAAACTGCAGATCTATAACCTAACTCAGATTTCAGTTCAGATATTCTGTTTATAATAGTTTTAAGCATGGAATAACACCTTCTAGTAAATTTGGTTTTTTCTTGGTCATTGATTTGCCGCTTAGCCTGGATATTTTCCTAAATTTTGAGCAGGTGCCTTTGTTGTTTCTGCCATTTTTAATTCTCTAGTAGCTACTGCGTCAAAAACAGACATACCTACTAAACCCAAAAAGGGAACAATTGTCTGGATGGCGAACACAGGCCATCTTCTTAAAGCACCTAAGAAAACCTTCAAGTTAGCTTCTTTAAAATTCTTCAAAATCATCCTACGGCAAAATTGCTTAGAGTATCCGTTCTCCCCTAGTTTCATCACAACTTCAGACTGGTGTTTATATTGCATTAACAGTGCTGATTTTGGATCTTTTTGCCAATAACTTACACCAACAATACATTCAACGTAGGTATCTTTAGTAACAATTATCCTACCATTAGCAGCACAATAACCAGCTAAATATGCTAAAGATATCCAGTTGTTTTCAGCTTCTTGCCAGATTTGAAGACCGCGTTGTACCAACTCAGTGCGGTATACCGAAGCAGTTAGAAAAATGACTGCGCCAACACTTTTGGCAAAACAGTGTTCAAATATAGCTTTCCCGTCACCATTCCCATCTTCACTATCAACGTCAAACCAACGGTTACCCACTATTGTCGGTGGGTGTACTGGTTCACCTGTGATTTGGTTACGACCAGAAAAATTGAGGAATAATAATGATAAATCCTCATGTTGTTTGAGTTTGCTGATCACATAAGGAACTGCTCTATCTTGAATGGGGTCATCATCACCAATTGTCCAAACATATTTGGTTGTTGCGGACTTTAAGCAATGAATGATATTCCGCATCACACCAATATTTTCAGAATTTCTGCTGGATTTAAATGTGATATGACTGAGATTGGTTTGCCACTTTTTAATGACCTCTTGAGTTTTGTCAGTTGAACAATTATCTGAAACAAAAATTTCACAATCAGATTCAAAGCCAATGATTGCTTGAGCAAGCCATGCTAATTGCTTATCAAGTCGTTCGGCACGATTATAAGTAGGAATGGCAATAGTGAGTAATTTATTCATGGTGGAATGTACATAATAGTGATTGGGTAGCTCTGGATTTTGCATATGTGATTACCTGCTATCGGTGATATAGCAGGTTATTATATATCTGCTTGGGGTGCAAAATTATTTTGTAAACAGTCTTATTTTTTATTGAAAAATTTTATTAGGTAGAGACACAGTTATGATATAATTAACCCCTGTTTAAAACACTTGGTAGACGAGATAATTCTGATAGAATCGAATCGCTGTTTACAGAAATTTGAAAACGAAAACCGTGGTTGCAGATGAAATCTACATTGGTTAAAACAGTTTGATTGTTCGGAATGTTCACCTTGGGTTTATAGTCCACAGTTAATAATTCAAATTATCTACTATACGTAGAACTTATTTAACTAATAAATTTTGAACCCAAACTGTGAACTATAAACTTTTTTTGATGAACATCACCGTTAAACAATCGGATGGCTTTTCAGCCATTATGGCACTTTACTTACTCCAGAAGAAATCTTTGTCAATTTGCTGAGTACGAATCAGATACTCTAGCTGCTTTAAGCGAGTGAAGCCTCTAGATAAGAAAACCTCTTCAGTCATATCGATTTGCAAGAACAAATCATACAACTGCTGCGCCCCCCGCTGTGCATTCCAATCACACTTAAAGCCAGGTAGAACGGTGTTAATTTTCTCGAAAGAGACCCGATAACTGCGATTGTCTGCACCCTGATCGCCAAAGCTCAATTTGCAATCAGGGAAAACTCCAGCAACAATTTCGGCAATTTCTTTGACTCGATAATTATTTGCTGTATCTCCTACGTTGAAGATTTGGTTGTGTACGATATCACGAGGAGCTTCCACTGTGCAAACAATTGCTTTGCAAATATCCAGCGCGTGGACGAGTGGACGCCAAGGTGTACCGTCACTGATCATCTTGATTTCTTTGGTCGTCCATGCCAAACCTGCTAAATTGTTTAAAACAATATCAAAGCGCATTCTGGGGGAAGCACCAAAGGCAGTAGCATTCCGCATGAAAGTGGGAGAGAAGTCATCATCAGCTAGTGGCTTGACATCTTGCTCTACTAAAGTTTTACATTCTGCGTATGCGGTTTGGGGATTAACCGGAGATTCTTCTGTGACATCACCTTCGGTAGCGACGCCATAGACACTGCACGAAGACATATACACAAAGCGACGCACACCTGCTTCTTTTGCCAATGTGGCAAGACGAACTGAACCTTTATGGTTAATTTCGTAAGTGATGTGTGGTGCGAGCTGTCCAGTGGGGTCATTCGACAGTTCAGCCATGTGAACTATGGCATCAACACCTTCTAAATCCTCTACGGTGATATGGCGAATATCTTTAGTGAGAGTTTTGGCTGTGACCTGAGTACCGTTGTACAACCAACCCACTTTATAAAAACCGGTGTCTACTCCGATAACTTCATGTCCCCGTTCGATTAACAAGGGAGGTAATAAGCTACCAAGATAACCTTCAGTACCAGTGACTAGAATTTTCATTGTTTTCAATTCCTATTGAAGTTCGATTTCATGTTCTAAATGAATTACCCTAGTGAGGTACGGTGCGTCACTCTGGTTAGGGTAGTTTGGGCGATCTAGTTATGATGTATTGATGGCAGCATCAATTATCGCCTCCACTCACCTTGTGTACATCTGTTATGCACCGTAACACATCATTTTTAAAGTTTTGAGGTTGTCAACGATGTTACTTTCATAAATTTTCTCCAAAGCCGTCTGCAAATGGTATCTCGCCAGCCAGACCAGTTTGTCATGTCAAGATATTGGAAGAACAAATTTTTTTTTAGGATGTTTAGATTCTTCTGACAATCCCGCATACCAGGCTTTGGGAGAATTTGTGAAGTGAATAACGCCGCAACTGTGAAGCAGTTGGTTATACCTATTCTCCTTAAGTTTAGGTATTCTCACATGAAACAATGCCTGTGCTAGATGAAATTAAATAATAAATAATGCTGCAAAAAAATGTGGCAAAAAAGCACAGGCAAACACAATATTTAGAGTTGACTGACTACAGCTTTGAGATGCGATTGCTCAGGAATTTGGGCGACAATTGCTTTGCCAATTTCGATGGAAGATGTTGCTGCTGGGGAAGGAGCATTGCAAACATGGACGGAGTTTTGACCTTGAACAATCAAAAAGTCGTCCACCAGTTTACCATCGTTCATCAGTGCTTGTGCGCGGACACCAGCGTGGGTGGGAACTAAATCTTCTTGTTGGACTTCAGGAATGAGTTTTTGCAAACTTCTGGTGAAGGCTGCTTTACTAAAGGAACGAATGATTTCCTGGATTCCTTCGTCAGCGTGTTTGGCTGCGAGTTTCCAAAAACCAGGATAAGTCATGACTTCTGCAAAATCACGCAAGTTAAAGTCGGTTTTGTTGTAGCCTTCGCGCTTAAGGCTAAGAACTGCATTTGGTCCAGCGTGTACGCTGCTATCAATCATGCGCGTAAAGTGGACACCTAGGAAGGGAAAATCAGGATTGGGAACTGGGTAAATCAAACCTTTCACCAGATAGCGTTTTTCTGGTGTGAGTTCGTAATATTCTCCCCGGAAAGGAACAATTTTTGCTTTCGGATCGGCTTTACCCATTTTGGCAACGCGATCGCTATGCAATCCAGCACAATTGATCACAAAGCGAGTTTCAAAAGTACCAGTGTTAGTTTCTAATACCTGATGGTTGCCACTGGTAACTATTTTTTCAACCTTTGTATTGAGGCGCAGTTCTCCTCCTTGCTGTTTAATGATTTCAGCATACTTGAGGCAAACTTGCTTGTAGTTTACAATACCAGTGGAAGAAACGAATATTCCCCCAACGCAAGTGACATGAGGTTCAATTTCTTTGACTTCCTCAGGAGAAATTCTCTTAACGTCTATGCCATTTTCAAAACCTCGCTTGTAAAGATTTTCTAGGCGAGGCAACTCTTTTTCATCAGTAGCAACTATCACTTTGCCACAAACTTCATGGTCAATTCCATGTTCTTGGCAAAATTCCACCATTGAGAGACAACCGTCACGGCAGAATTTAGCTTTGAAACTTCCCGGCTTATAGTAAATGCCAGAATGAATCACGCCACTATTGTTGCCGGTTTGGTGAAAAGCCCAATTGCTTTCTTTTTCTAAAACCAAAATGCGAGCATTGGGATAGCGTTTACCTAAAGCCATCCCGGTGGAAAGACCAACGATTCCTCCACCTATTATCGCGAAATCATACATAAGTCATCTACTGGGAATATAAGTGTGAAGAGCCAAGAATGAGAAGTGAAAAATGAAGAATGACGAAGAAAAAACAAGAGCGATAAGCGAAGAATTATTTTTTATCTTCTTTTTTTATCACCATAATTTCCAAGGAGCCTTACCATTCTTCCACAGATCCTCGAGGTAATTTTTATCTCGTAAAGTATCCATCGGCTGCCAGAAGCCATTATGCTTATAAGCAGATAGCTTTTCCATTTCGGCAAGCTTTTCCAATGGTGTCTGCTCCCAAACAGTGGAATCATCAGCGATTAAATTGATGACTTCAGGCTCTAGCACAAAATAACCACCATTAATCCAAGCTCCATCCCCTTCTGGTTTTTCCCGAAAGCTTGTGATTTTTGTTTGTTCGTGTCCTAAGACAAGAGCACCAAAGCGTCCTGGTGGTTGGACTGCTGTCATTGTTGCTAAACCCTTTTGTTCTTTGTGAAAATTAATGAGTTCTGCAACATTGATATTGCTTACACCATCACCGTAGGTGAAGCAAAAAGTTTCATTGCCAATATGCTCTCGGACTCGCTTCAAACGTCCGCCGGTCATTGTATTATCACCCGTATCTACTAGGGTGACACGCCAAGGTTCTGCGTAACCCGAAAGCACATTCATCTGGTTAAATCGCATATCAAAGGTAACATCTGACATATGTAAGAAGTAGTTGGCAAAATACTCCTTAATGACGTAACCTTTGTAACCACAGCATATAATAAAGTCATGTATGCCGTAGGTGGAGTAAACCTTCATAATATGCCATAATATTGGCTTACCGCCAATCTCCACCATAGGCTTGGGTCTAACGCTAGTTTCTTCACTTAGGCGTGTACCAAGCCCTCCAGCCAAAATTACTGCTTTCATGGGATTATCTCTAGGTTTTCAGGTAGATGAGTAATCAACTATCTTAGGATTGAAGAGAGAAAAATTGATTTCTCAATTTTCTCAGTATATAATCTAACTGCAAAATCGCACTTAAGTATGAAGATCAGATAAATAAATCTATCTTAAGTGTGAAAAAATGAATAAGCTTTGTAAGTACGTGAAACTTAGAGATAACAGTATTTAGGCAGTTTCTAAAAAATACAAAATAACCGACTCTTACTATTTCAAAATGACAATAAATAAGCTGCTATATATAGCGTTTTTCAAATGATTAGATTACAAATTGTAAGGTGGACATTGCCTATAAAAACTTACGTGAGCAATTTTTGAGGTATTGGTGAGCAATGCCCACCCTACGGAGAACCGCTGTCATTGTTCAAAATACAAAAGATAATAAACAGCAAAACTGTTAAGCCTCGTGGTGGAACAGCTTAATTTTCTCTGCAATTAACTTGTTTTTAGTACAGAATTGCACAAGTTTTTTTAAAAAGTTTTATCAAAGAGTGTGGTAGACACATTCGTAACAAGCCTACTCTCGCTTAAAGCTTAATTATGAGCTATAACGCTACATATTTAGGAAAAACTGACTTGTACCAATTCTCCATGAAGAACCACTTAATATTTATTAAATCAACCACCAAAACGCCAAGTACGTTAAGAATCAAAGAGTAAGTATTAAGTGCTTTTTTTAGAGAGAATTGGTATTAGTTGCTTTGTTGCGATAGATTTGTGGTTTGCAAAAAAGTATCACATTTATTTTCAACGACAACACAGATGCTGCTTAATGCTTGTTGATAATTATCCATATCCTCTTGTTCGAGAGATATTTTGGCAGCTGTTTGTAAATCATCAACTGCTTGCTTATGGTACTGACTAGATTTGCCACCTCCATATTGTGCAAGTTCGTAACGGACAATGCCTCGTTTTAGATAGACTTTTGCCAGTTTTGAATTGATATTCAATGCTTGGTTAAAGTCCTGAATTGCTTGTTTGTATTCTTGCTCAAAATCGCTGCTATATTGAGCAACTTGATAACGCACTAAACCTCGCTGAAAGTATGCTTCTGCCCTTGAAGAATTAAGGTTCAGTGCCAGGTTGAAGTCATCAATTGCTTTTTTATATTCCTGTTGAGAATCGCCACTATATTTAGCAATTTGGGAGCGAACAATACCCCGTCTGATGTATGCTTCTACTTCATTTGCATTGAGACGCAGGGCATTGTTATAGTCTGCAATTGCTAAGTTATATTCTCTATCTGGATCGCTGCTATATTCGGCAAGCATATAGCGGGCATTACCGCGATTGACATAAGCTTTCACTTCATTAGGACTGATGCCAATTGCTTGATTGTAATCAGCAAGTGCTGCTTCGTACTCTTTTAGGTTGTAGTGAGCATTGCCACGGTTGACATAAGCTTTTGGATGTTTTGGCTCTTTTTGTATTGCTTGACTGAAATTTTCAATGGCTTTTTCGTAGTCTTTGACTTTGTATGAAGCATGTCCCTGCTTGTAGTAATCAGCAAAATTTTTATTCTTGTTAATCTTATCTTTTGCCAAAGAAATCAAATTTTGCTGAGCGTAAGGACTTTCGGCAATAAAGGGGCGATTTGTAAATTTAACCATTAAATCCAAATACCCTAAAGCACCAAAAAGACCAACTAAGCAAAAAACAATAGGGTATAATTTCCGCTTTTTAGGAGGTTTATAGTAGGAAATATTTTGCGGAACAACTGGAGGGCGAGAATTCGTGCGGGTAAATGGAATGGCTGGTTGCGGTGTGCGAGGAACTTGAACTTGGCGTCTTTTGGGTTGTACTCGCGGTTGTAAATGTTCTCTATTTGCTATTGCTTTTATAGATGGGAATGGATCACGTCCACCTAATCGCAAAGTACGTTCGCACCAAGGACATTTGTCCAAGTGGTTGCTATAGCGATGCTGCGGGTTGACAGTACAGGTGATTAAGGAATTTTCGGCATCAGCAAGCGCCGTGAGCCAAGTTTGAGCGCTGGGGCGTAGCTGCGGATCGTTGTGACTCTCCTCAAAACAACGTACAAACAGTTCCTGCAAGCTTAGGGGAAGAATATCCCAAGGAGGTGCAATCGGTGTGGGAATGTATGGTACGCGCCGCTTGAGACTGTAGGTAAAATGTCCTGCTGCAATGCGTGCTTCGTATGCTGGAGGTTCACCAGCTGCTTGATAAATGCCTGAAAATGGGTGTGTGCCTTCCATCAACAGTTGAAAGATCAGCACTGCTAACCCAAACAGGTCGTGGGTAAAATTGCGATCGCACTGAGCAAAGGTTTTGTTTTGAAGTTCTGGTGGCGTAAATTCTGGTTTCCCTACATGACACCGATAAACGACTCCACTCTTTGGGTCTTGTACCTGGAATGAATCGGTGTCTACTATTGTCACCAATGCCGTGTCACTGACAAGGATATTTGACTCATTCACATCGCCAACACAGTACCCACTGGCGTGCAACGCCGCAAAAGCCGAAGCTAGATTGCGAGCTGTGCGGATTAAGTACTGATAGTTGAATAAAGGACAGTGCTGGCGGCGAGTTCTAGGATTATAAAAGTCGATGATTGGACGCATTCCCTGAATGCGTGGCATTAAAAACCCTATCACCTGAGTGCTTGCATCCGTTGAGTGCAACAACTCAATCGGCCATGCTATTGAAATATGCCCCAAGCTGGCGGTTGGGTTTTCCGGCGGGTGGGCAAGCATCACCTGCAATTTGCGAGCTTGGGCAGGTGTTGGCTTGTGATAAACTTTTGCCACCAAACCAGCATCTGTTGGCACTGTGTATATACACGCTTCACCGCCTCGTCCCAAACTTACGGTGAGGTTGATGTTATTAATTTTTTGGTTGGGAAGAGAACGTAGTACCTGCATGATATAATTTATGGATACGTTATAAATGTATACACTTTTGCACAGACGAATTCTCCAATCAATTGCTTAAAGCAGCAATAATTAATGTGAGATCATCATCTGTACGTTGGGTAATCCGATCCGAACGCAGAAACCTCACCAACTGTTCCTTTGCCACTGTCTTATCATCAGCATTCGCTGTAAAGTCAAACAAAGGAAGGAAGAACGGTTTATGAGGCGCACCCACAGCCATATTCATCGCAAGCATTTGTAGTCCATCAGTAAGGACACCAACGTTGACTATCGCTTGACGCCATACCCTAAGTTGAGCAGCATCTAAGGCTGTCGGCGAGGTCAAAAAAACTGTCTCATTAATATATTCTCCACTATCAGGCGTAGTCAGTGCAATTAGGTTTCCCTGAACATCTCTCGCTACCGCCACACCATCCCCTATTTGTGCCACTGCTACAACTTCTGGGCTCGCGACTGCAATAATCAAAGTACTTGCTAAATCCAATGGCTGCTTTTCACAAGCAACAGCTTCTTCCTCAACAGCTTTTTTGGCAGCGATTATTGCCTCAAGCAAAAGCGATCGCACAGCATCATCATCGACTAAAGTTCGCCCTGAGATTTCTTTGATTGATATGTTTTCTATCGCTGTTTCCACAGCAACCATTGCTCCCAGCTTACCCATGCTTGCAGATCCAGCTCCATCTGCCGCTGCAACAACCAAAATATTATCTGGCAAAATCTGCCAGTGGTGAGCATCCTGACACAACTGCTTGTTCTTTAAGTGGCTCGTACCACAGACCGATGCGGCTACTACCCGCCAATGAGGTATCTGTCTAGAAGTGTTCATATGAGAGTCTTCCGTTGCTGCTCTTTGGATGAGCATTGCGCCATATCATTACTAAACAGAACCCCAACCAATTGGCGGTAGTGCCACCTGTTCCTCTACCTTGGAATGAGAAACAGCTGACATACTAGCTGAGAGCCAAACAAACATTTCAACAAAATTGAGCCCTTCGAGTCTTAAAGGCGTACGTACAGCTATTTGACTTAAGCGTGTCATGTTCGCATTGTCTACTCCAACAGTAAAAAATGCCACACGCTTACTCGCTTCATCTGCGTGCAAACGCCGCGCTGCTTGCTCTACAACATCTTCAAACTCGCCTTGCGGCTCACCATCAGTAATCATGAATACCCAAGGACGATAGTAAGCAATGCCGTTGCTGCGATACTGAGCTTTGCGGTCTTGGAGCAGATCCAAAGCTTTATGAATTCCAGCACCCATCGTAGTCAGTCCTTGTGCTGTCAGTATCGGCGGACTGAATTGATCAGCAGTCACAAAGTCTTGTACTACATTTACATGACTATCAAAAGTAACTATTGCTACTTCCACCCTCCTTGCCGCCAAGGAATTTTTCGTTAATTCTTCCTTGAAAGTCTGCAACCCCTGATTCAATGAATCTATTGGCATACCTTGCATTGAGCCAGATGTATCTAGGAGAAGTACACAAGGACAACGGGGTTCTGGGTTTTCCGCAAACTCCACTACTTCGTCAAGTTTTAATGTATCATGCATAACTTTTCGTGTTATGTTATAGTCCAAAGCGAAGCTTTCCTTTTCCTCAAAGTATATAGTTTATAGCACCAACGAAACTATATGTAAGTTGTTTAATCCTAGATAGTTTACTATTTGTTAAACAAAATTCTGCTGCTAATTTTTTTACAAATTTCTGAAATCTTACCAGAGACATATCCCTGTCAAACTCAACCAACTAGGAGTCGGCATTGCCTACTGCGAAATACAAGCAAACTTTATACATAACACGTATAGAATACAATAAATTAGTACCTCAGCTGACAGAAAATTTTAAAGATTCGATGTAGAAAGGTAGGATTTTAGATAAAAGCAATTAACTAGAGTTCATAAAGTCAGTACGATAGCTACGCCTTCGTTACCTTGCTTAATTAATTAAAATTGAAATAACTTGAAAAATTCTTTGGTTAGCTATGTTACGGGAAAATGTAACATACTAGCTATAATGTTACCTCTACACCTTGTAATATATGTATACAATATCATATTCTAAGAATATTTCTTTATAGGGAAATATCGAGGTAAACGAAATACCTTATTTACCGATAAGAAAGAAAATTCAAACAATCGGTCTTATTTTCCAGTAAATCTCTAAAGAAATGAATAATTTTGGCACATTCACCAAACTACGTCCCCTCAGTTTATTGAGACACCTATCTAATTGTTCTGAGAGTACTTGTTTACAAGTCCTTAGCAACTCCGTTTCCTGGTCAATCTATTTAGAACAGGGGAGAATAACTTATGCAACCCATTCAGTCGAACCCTTTGACCGACTTGAACGTCATTTGCGTCGCCTGAGCCATCATGTTCCTAACATCGTCCCTGAAGTTCGTGTTCAATTACGTTTGATGTTTGAACCAGACGCAAAAAGTCAGTCAGTTGAACATAAAAATCATACCAGAGAACAGTCAATTCCCCCTCCACTCCCTCCTGAGTACCAAGCAATTTGCTGGTTAGTTAGTGAACGATACCTACATTCTACACAAGCAGCTGTGCTGATCCAAGAATTGGTCAAAGAAGTGCTTGAGCCATATCTTTTAATCAAGCATGGAACTTTTACATTAAAAGATTCTCATTATCGAGTTCCAACCATTTGCAAGCTGGATGTAGAAAAAATTGTGGAACGCTGCCAACAAAAGTTGCAGAATTGGCAGTCATTAGGTCCCCAAATTTCTTCTCCTTATCAGCGTCCATATTTGTTAATTAAAACCACAAACAGTCCAAAGAATTTATCAGGAATAGACCCTCAGTTAACTGAGTGGATGAAGGGTTTTAGTCTGCGGCATCTGTCAGTGATTATGAATCAAGACGAAGTCCAACTGGCTAGAATATTATACCCTCATATTTTAAATGGCACAATATTATTGCATGAACCAGACCCTCCCTTTGATAAATTACCAAAGACATTTCCAGATTTAGAACAAGCTTCTACTTATGTCGCCCAATCAGCTAATACTAAACTAGTTGATTCTGCAGTAGCATCAAGTAGCACCATCTCCAAAGATAAGCCCACTATTTCTGTTGAGAACAGAGTTACTCATCAGCGACCAACGCCGATTTCTCCTCAAAAAGAACAAGTTCAAGAATTAGCAACATCTCAATTTAATAATAATAACAATAATAATAATGGAAACTCGGGACATGATACACAAACTCCTGCTCATTCAAGTCATCGGAAAATCTATACAGTTGTTTCTGTAGATGATAGCCCCACCATCCTTAAAGAAATTAGCCGCTTTTTAGAAGATGAAAATTTTTCTGTAGTGACAATAAACGACCCACTGAAAGCAGTTATGTCGATTATTCGGCATAAGCCAGACCTAATTTTACTAGATTTGAATATGGAAGGGATAGATGGTTATGAATTATGCCGTATTGTCCGAAATAATTCAATGTTCAAAAAAACTCCCATAATCATGGTAACGGGAAACAAGGGATTTATTGACAGAGTAAAAGCAAGACTTGTCGGGGCATCTGGATATTTAACTAAGCCTTTTTCTCGTGCAGATTTACTGAAAATCGTGTTTATGCATTTGGCTTGATGATTGCAGTGATTAGTTAATAGTCAATCGTTAAAAAAACTGAAATTAGGATGTAAGGAAACGCTTTCTATCCTTATCTTATTGCGTAAAAATATTCTATTTTGTAACTTTAAATTCGATTTTTATATTTCAATAAGTTATAGCCAAATGACACGCTTGTTAAGACCAAACTCTTGTGCTGACTCGTTAAGAGTTTAATCCCTTAAGTCTTCTAGTTCTCTGGATATAGATTTGAGTTGTTGTGCTGACAAAACCTGATTGGCACTTTCAAAAAAGACTGATAGATTGCCTAGCCCAAGGTGTTCGTATACACTTGCTTGTAAAGCCATTTCTAATCGGTCTAGTTGGCGGACAAACTGTGATTCAGCAGATTGCCCCTTTTCGTATTCTTCCCATAAATCAATCCACTTTAATCCATTGGGAAGTTTACTTAGTACTTGAATAATAGACTGCTTTTCTAATTGATATTTCTGATTTGTTTCAATTGCATCTTTTGGAGTAAAATCCCCTGCATATATTTCTCCCAAATCGTGTATTAAAGCCATACGAATAACCTTGGTTGTGTCTAACTCAAGGTGATATTCATCAGCTAAAAATAAAGCTAATAGCGCAACACAAAACGAGTGTTCGGCTACACTTTCACAATACTTTGGCTCAATACCGTGCTTTAACCAACCTTGACGATACAGATGCTTAAGATGATTAAACTCAAAATAAGCTTCAATAATAGGCAAAGTTTGCTTGCCGTCTAAAAGAGTAATAGGTAAAGCAGCTTTTGTGTGCATGATTTCAAGTAAACTATAAAAACCTACAGGGGACAAGCATTTGCTGTTACTTGCACAGAATAAGTTTACTACCAGTTCCTCTCTTTACGATTGTTGGATTTTGAGTACCTAAAAGAAGTGGCTGTTGCCTTGGTGCCCATAGTTCTGAATTTTTGCTTAAGTACCGTCGCAAGTTTGGTGTCTGCAAATGAAGACCTTGTCCCAATACGTGAGGAATTTGGTGGAATAGTTCTAGAATAGTCTGTGCATTATTATTTAGCTTAGATTTCAGACAAGGCAACACTTGACATGCGTATCTCACTGAAATGGTTGCAAGAATTAGTGGAGTTGAAACTTAGCCCAGAAGAACTAGCAGAAACACTGACATTAGCTGGGTTTGAGGTGGAAGATATTGAAGATCGTCGCACTTGGGCTTCCGGTGTTGTTGTGGGGAAAGTGCTTGAACGCCAACCCCACCCCAACGCTGACAAGTTGAGTGTTTGCCAAGTCGATATCGCTACGGGTGAAACTTTAAATATTGTCTGTGGTGCTTCTAATGTCCGGGCAGATCTCTATGTCCCAGTAGCAACCGTAGGTACTTACCTACCAAACATTGATTTAAAAATCAAACCTGCAAAACTACGAGGTGTTCCGTCTCAGGGGATGATTTGTTCGCTGAAGGAACTGGGTTTACCTAGCGATGTTGACGGAATTCATATTTTTACGCAAGAGAACCTGCAAGTTGGTAGTGATGTCCGTCCACTTTTAGGTTTAGATGATGTCATTTTAGACGTGACTGCGACTGCTAACCGTGCTGACGCCTTGAGTATGGTTGGCATAGCGCGGGAAGTCGCAGCCCTGACAGGGGCAAAGCTGACGCTTCCCGAACCAGGTGAACAGACGCATGGTACGTCTCTAGAAACGTTTCCTCTAGCTTTAAAAATCTCTGATACGCAAGCTTGCCCAGCATACATTGGCACAGTAATTGACCAAGTAAAAATTGCACCATCACCTGAGTGGCTGCAACAGCGGCTGCGTGCTGCTGGAGTGCGACCGATAAATAATGTCGTGGATATCACGAACTACGTTTTGTTGGAATGGGGACAGCCGTTGCACGCTTTTGACCGCGATCGCCTACAATCGGTTGCTGGTAGTGACAGTCTGACAATCGGTGTCCGCTTCGCCAATGCTGGGGAAACTCTCAAAACCCTCGATGGACAAACTCGCACTCTATCTACCCAAAATTTGTTAATCACCGCCAATAATAAACCTGTGGCGCTGGCGGGAGTCATGGGTGGCGAAGAAACCGAAGTGCATGATGGGACTCAAAACTTGGTATTAGAAGCTGCGCTGTTTGATTCTGTGGCAATTCGCCGTTCTTCCCGTAGCGTAGGCTTAAGAAGCGAGGCGTCTGGGAGATACGAACGGGGAGTGAACCGCGCTGAGTTGGAAGTCGCCACACGCCGCGCTTTATCACTGATCAGCGAACTGGCTTTTGGAACTATAGCCACACAGGAAATTGCCGACTCCCGTCCTGATCGTTCGACTTGGACACATTCGATAGAACTGCGTTTAGACCGAGTCAATCAAATTCTCGGACCAATCGATTTGGGAGAGCAAACAGGTGAAATCCAAGGCGAAGATGTTGAACGCATCTTGAGAGCACTAGGATGTCAGGTGACTCCCATAGATGATCGTACCTGGACGGTTTCTGTACCTCCGTATCGTTACCGCGACTTAGAACGGGAAATAGACTTAATTGAAGAAATTGCCCGTCTCTACGGCTACGATAAATTTTATGACACCCTACCAGAGAAGTCAGAAGCAGGTTATTTGCCCCTTGAGCAAGAACTGATACGCAAGTTACGAGCATCGCTACGGGCGGAAGGATTGACAGAATTAATACACTATTCCTTGGTAAAACCAGGGGAAGACAGACAAATCGTGCTAGCAAACCCGTTGTTTGTCGAATATTCTGCATTGCGAACCGATTTGATATCAGGATTGATTGATGCGTTTCAATACAATTTAGAACAAGGCAATGGTTCGCTGAACGGCTTTGACATTGGGCGAATTTTCTGGCATGAAGAAGGTTTGCAAGAAGCAGAAGCCATTGCTGGGATTATGGGAGGCGATATTTCCAATAGCAAGTGGACAAGAAGCAATCGCGAGCAACCTATGACTTGGTTTGAAGCCAAAGGTATTCTAGAAAGTGTCTTTCAACAACTTGGCTTGCAAGTGGAATACCAAAGCGATCGCAGAGATTCTCGCTTGCACCCAGGACGTACCGCTTCCCTATGGATACGAGGTAACAGACTTGGTATCTTTGGGCAACTGCATCCCCAACTGCGGCAAGAAAAAGGCTTACCAGATTCAGTTTACGTGTTCCAGTTGGATCTAGATGTGCTTTTGGATTCTCTCGACGAAGATGAAATTTTAGTACCGCCATTCAAGCCTTACTCCACTTATCCAGCAGCAGACCGAGATATTGCTTTCTTCGCACCTGTGAAAGTGACAGTTGCTGAAATTGAAAAAGCAATTACCAAAGCGGGCAAAGATTTGCTAGAGTCTGTGGAATTGTTTGATGAATATCGCGGTGAGAACGTGCCCCAAGGACAGCGGAGTTTAGCATTCCGTTTGATTTATCGAGCGAGCGATCGTACCCTCACGGATACCGAAGTTGAACCAGTACACAACAAAGTCCGCGAAGCCCTAGTGGAGAAATTTGGTGTTAGCCTAAGGAGTTAACACACAAGAGTGAAGAGAGAAAAATGAAGAAATTTTTTGCTCTTTCTTCTCTCTTATGTCTTATTCCTTTTGTTTGAATTTTGAACTTTAAATTGCATAGAACCATGCCTAAATACGTATTGTGGGGAACTTACTGCGAAGACGTTCTGGAAAAACGCGCCCCTTACCGCCAAGCGCATCTAGACGGACTAGCAAAACAGAAAGAATCCGGTGTGTTGATTACTATTGGTCCTACCAAAGATGTCACTAAAGTTTTTGGTATTTACGAAGCCGAAGACGAAGCTACTGTGCGGCAGTTAGTTGAAGCTGATCCCTACTGGCAAAATGGCATCTGGACCGAATACTCTATCAAAGAATGGATTCAGGCATTCTAAATAAAAGGTACGGTAATCATGAAAACGTTTTCATCCACAAAAACTTTCCTGTTGTCTAGACTAGAGAAAAGGTAAAAAAAGTGGAACAACTTCAACTTTTCTCTAGTCGTTTAATGTCTTGAGAAGGTAAAACTATGAACAAAATTTTGAAACGCGCATTTATGCCCAGCCTCTTGGCTGCTTCTTTAGCTGGTGTGAGCTTGTTTCCAGCTCAACCTGCCTCTGCTGATGATAAGATCCTTGAGGATGTAGGTATTGGAGCAGGTGTTGGTGCTGTCTCAGGCGTCATTAGAGGACGTAATGTGATAAGGGGTGCTATTAAGGGTGCTGGTGCTGGTGCTGCTGTTAATGGTGCTAATGGTCTTAGAGGTACTCGTAGAGCAAGACAAAATCGCAACATCATTCAAGATGTTGGAGTAGGTGCAGCCGCCGGCGCAGTAACTGATGGTATTATCAACGGTGGTGGAGATACGCTTGGTAGTGCAGCTGAAGGTGCAGCAACAGGTGCAGTTATCAATACCATCAGAAAGAAAAGGTAATTCGTAATTTGTGACGAGTAACTTAGTTACGAATTATCATCAATTGCGGATTTATTTTACACCTTCCCTAGTAGAGCTAGGGATTATTTTGTTTATAGGGTCAATACTTCACAATTGAATCGCCTCAGTTCAAAATTGATCTGAGGCGCTATATATCTTATAGAAACTTACTATGCAATGAACATCTGACGATTATGACCTTAGACCGCTCTGAAGAAGGGTTTAGCCTTCCCTTGGTGATAACAAAGTGGAGGAAGCGACAAAAACTCCACATCGTCAATGTCAACTATTTGCACTGTTCGCACATGTGACGCCGCTCTCCTTCTATGTGCAACAATGGGTCACAGCGATACAACCCCCATCCAGTGCTACTTATTCTCAATTATTAGATTAGCAAACCGAAAGCTTCTAACAAGTCATTCCACAGTTGGAGTTTAATCTCAGACTAAAGTAAGAATTTTGTCAGTTCTATTTTTAGACTGCTAGATGCTATCTGGTGTTTTTGTGTCAATATATTCACGCCAACGGCTAATTCGACCTTCTTTGAAATCAACAACTATAACATCGTCTGCTTTGTTGCGGTGACCTGATGCTTTTTCAGTATCTTCGTAATACCATTCCACTACCGCCTGGCTTCCCTCAATAATAATCCGCTGGATATCGATTTTTACATTTGAACATTGCTGAGCAAATTGGGTAACTTCTTCCCTTATTTTCTCTTGCCCCTGCCAACGTTTGCCAGGCACTATAAGTTCACCATCTAACGTAAACAACTGGGCAAGAGCATCAGCATCTTGAGCAACCCAAGCATCTCTAGCTTTTTCAATCAACACACGAATATCTTCTTGATTCATAAATTTATAGGACTCCTGTGCAGATTTTTGAACGACACGCTTGCGGAGGGCAGTGCGAACGCAAAACCCGGATGTAGTCGGGAAAATACGGTAAGCACTGCCCACCCTACAATACTTAAGATTTTTCATAAATCCTGCGCGGATTGCTATATCTGCAAATGCAGGTGTATGAAAAATTATACAAAAAGCACAATTACTAATAATAACCATCGAGATAATCTCAACATTCAAATTGGTTTGAAAACTTAGTAGAACTTATTTTTACAAAATAGCAGTTTATGAAATTAGACATTAAAATAAAAACGATTATCACTAGTATACAGCTTACACACACAACGCTCTGTCTTGTTTCTGACTGTGGGTTTTCTACACTTAGTGGTTCATGTGAACGTGAAGAATGCGATTGTAAGGAAGCGCCGCCCTGTTCGCGTACCCGAAGGCGAGCGTACTTTTTCCGGCTGTAGCGTCCCGGAGAGAAAGGGGGTCGGATCTATCACTCCCCTTACGGCTGAGGTATCGGGCTTCTGTCTGAGCTAGCGAAAATAGGTTAGGAAGAGTAAGACAAAGGAAATTTGACCATCTAACAACATCTTGATTCCCGTTCTTGAACCTGCTGATAGGGTGGGATGTTAAGCATAGGTCAAGTTAAATTTAGAAAATTCCTGTTTAATCTTCTTATCTACCAAACTTCCCTAACTAAGCTTGTTATGAAATTAGCAATGGTTAAAATAGTAAATCTGTCGTGCTCAAGCTTTGACAGTACCAATTTCTGGCATCTTAATAAAGTGCCTTAAATGATTACTTAGAAAAATGTTACTTTAAATACTACGATGGCTGTTAGCAACCACGAACGAATTGGCAGGGGTTTAGCTCTTTTAAATCAGGGTTTATACCCTTATGTAAAAAGGGAGATGCAAAAAGTCTATGGTGAGGGCTGGCTAACAATCGCCACTTCATATATGTCTGATGACGAAACCTTCAAGCCAGAGTCGGAAGACATTCTGGGTAATAATATTTCTGTTTTATTAACACTAATAATTAAGCAATGGGATCAGGTATTCAGCAAAAAGCTAGGTTATATCGAACGTGCTTTAGTTGCTGAACTCATAGAAACCAGCAAGACTTGGGCGCATCAATCTCGCTTTTTAACAGAAGATACCTATCGCGCGATCGACACGATCGCTCGACTTCTCAAGGCTATCTCTGCACGTGAGGTCAATGTTGCACAACAGCAAAAGCAGGAAGTTTTAGCAATCCTCACTCCCAACCAAACTGAAAAAGCCCCGTTTGCAACAGAGAAGTTGGCTGAAATCATCAAACAACAAAGTTTTCAGGATAGTTCTCTTTTACGCCGTGCGCTGACGCATCGTTCTTATGTCCACGAAAACCCCCAAGAAGGAGAACACAACGAGCGCCTAGAGTTTCTCGGTGATGCTTTACTGACTTTTCTAAGTGGCGAATACCTCTATCGTCGTCACCCGGAAAAAGGAGAAGATCAATTAACCCGTCGGCGTTCTGCACTTGTAGATGAAAAGCAACTGGCAAAGTTTGCAATCGAGGTTGGTTTAAACTTCAGGATGCGGTTGGGTAAAGGAGCAACTTTAGAAGGAGGTTTCCAAAATCCCAATTTGCTGAGCAGCACCTTTGAAGCAGTCATTGCTGCTTACTACCTAGACAACAATTATGATATCGAAGCAGTTCGTGCTGTTGTGGAACCGCTATTTGATTCTGTACCTGAAAGTATTGTGGAGTTTCGCTCAAATGTAGACTCCAAAAATCGTTTTCAGGAATGGGTACAACGCAACATCACCCAAACACCCCCCAAATACGTCACAGTTCAAGTAGGTGGTTCTTCTCACGCTCCAGAATTCATTGCTAAAGTATTTGTGGGAGACAAACAGTACGGTGAAGGTAAGGGGCGCAGTAAAAGAGATGCTGAAAAAGCGGCTGCTGAAGATGCGCTGGCTAGGCTGGAAAAATCAGGGCTAGCATCTGAGTAAGGGTACTTTTTTACTGCTTATTTTTTAAAATTTGGAGTATGTATCCAAATTTCAGATTTCTACTTTCAACGGCAAAATTACCGTGAAAGTAGAACCGACTCCCATCTCGGAGACTAAACTAATTTCACCTTGCAATAATTTCACGAGCCGTGAAACTATTGCTAAGCCCAAGCCAGTACTATCGGGAAGGAACGACTTAGTACCAGAAGCAATGCGAAAGTAGGGTTCAAATATCTGGGCTTGGTCTTCTGGCTCAATCCCAATTCCAGTGTCATAAACGACAATAGTCCACTTGTCAATTCCCAATGTTTCACATTTAATTTTTACAGTTCCCGACTCTGTGTAGCGAATCCCATTGCTAACAAGATTTGTGACAATTTGCTGCAATCGTAACGGGTCTGTGACAACTTCTTGAGGAGCGCGATCGCAATCAACTCCCATTTGTAAATTTTTATTATCAGCTAAAGGCTGCAACATTTCATAGACATTTGTGATTAATTCATGCACATTGGTTCGTTCTGCCTGCAGTTTCATCTGCCCTGCATCGTAGCGGGAAATCTCCAGTGCATCGTTAATCAGATGGAGTAATAGTCTTCCAGAGCGTAGCACACGTTCAACGTGTTCTAAATGAGTTATGGTGTCTTTTTCGTTGGATTGTTGGCGTTGGAGCCGCAAAAACAAATCAGAGTAACCAATAATTGAAGTTAAAGGGCTTTTAAGTTCGTGTGCCAGAATCGATAAATTGTCTTGATTCGCCCGCACTAAACGAGTCAGTTCCTGGTTGTTGAGGCTCAACTGATTTTGCAACTGCTCTAGTTCTGTTAATCGCTGTTTGGTGTAGGTTTGGAAACAGCAGGCGATCGCCTCATCCAACACCATGTCAATCAAACGCACAGCTCGCATGACTTCTAGTGCTGATGCTTGCACTAAGTCCGGCTCTAAAGTAACAAAGATGACATCACGCAACAGACGATACTCTCGGGCAATTTCTGCTGCATCGAAACCTTGCTCAGCCCTGAGAGTACCATGATGCAAACTTGCCTGAACCAAGGGTTGAATTTGATCTTCTTGATATTGAGAAAGCACACTCGCCAGCGCCGAGAGGACATGGCTAAGATGATTTTCAATAGCTGTGCGGGATAGATTATTGGTACTGGAAATCTTTTTATCCTGACGAACAGCTTCCACCCACTGCTCTAAAATGGTCTGAGTTTTATCGCGCAGCAATTGACTAAAATCTTTCATCACTTATGGGTGGATAATAATACGAGCAGAGAAAAATATTTTATTATTTATATATGATAGAGAGGTGTTACATTTGTTTCTTAAAAGCATTTCATGTTCCGATATAAAAATACATAATTTTTAGTCAATCTTTATATATCTTAATATAGATGATTTTGCTCAAGAAAGATACTTGTTTTTGAGCCTAAAAAAGTATATCCTAAGGTGGCTTGACGATACTGTGTACCAATGTTACCTTTACGTTAATAATAAGAGTAAGTCAGCCTAATCCAACGAATCGCCGAAGCGTAAGTTGGAGCGGAGGAACCAAAGTATGGGGCGCATCTCATAGAAGAAAAAGAGTGAAGAACAAATATAGTCAAGAGGAAATACAAGAAAAAATAATGATTGTATCTTTCTTCCTTTTTGTTTCTTCCTTCTTCTAAGAGAGGGGCATCTCTCAGCCCTAGCCCGTCAGCTAACTTCGTAGGCAATGAGAGGAGACTGAAGGGACGGCATTACTATGATGTTCTGATCTCATCAGTATCCTTGGCTGGTACTGCTCGGATTACTTGTACCTGAGCTTGAGTCTGTTGAGGTCACAAATGATATTTCAACTGAATGTAGCTGCCATCTTGGCGGTTGCCGGTCAAACAGCTTGGAAACGTGCTAAACCCGTAGTCGTACGGGATGCTTTCTTGCTGCCTTTGGTTGGTTTTTTGGGCGTCATTGTTATATGGTGGATTATTGCCCTTGCCAACCATGAATTAATGCCCACCCCTCCTGAGGCGCTGGCAGCAAATTTAGATTACATCCTCAACCCATTTTTCCAAAGAGGACCAGGTAATTTGGGTATTGGCTGGCTATTAATAGCAAGTATCCGACGGGTATTAATAGGCTTTGGGCTAGGCGCTCTTGTTGCGATTCCTGTTGGTTTTCTGATTGGGATGTCCAAAACAGCACTGATGGTTCTTAATCCCATCATTCAAATCTTCAAGCCAGTATCGCCCCTAGCATGGCTTCCTATTGCCTTGGCAATCTTTAATTTGGCAGATCCATCGGCAATATTTGTGATTTTCATCACTTCTTTGTGGCCCACAATCATTAACACTGCGCTGGGAGTTTCCAGTGTTCCCAAAGATTATATAGATGTGGCGCGAGTTCTGGAAATGCCCAGTTGGCGAAGAATTACAAAAATCATCTGGCCCGCAAGTTTGCCTTACATTTTTACAGGTTTGCGGATTAGTTTAGGAATTGCTTGGCTAGTGATCGTCGCTGTAGAAATGCTCACAGGCGGTATTGGAATCGGCTTTTTTGTTTGGGATGAATGGAGTCGCCTAAACTTGAATTCTGTTTTTCTTGCCGTGCTGGTGATTGGCTTAACAGGGCTATTCCTAGATTACGCGATCGGTAAAATACAAGCTTTTGTCACTCGTCGCCCAGCAACAAATTAGGTATAAATTCCGTTACATTGCGTTAAGGCATTGGCGTATCACCACTTATAGTAAAGGTGCCTTACGGTTCAAACAGCCGTTTCATGTGGTTAAATCTGACCTTTTGGAATAAAGAGCGAATAACACAGGGCGGGGGGGATAAGCAATTCACGCATTAAAAAAAACTCACTTTTTAGTTAGCAGCCTACCTGCATAAAACCGTACATAAATCACATGTGTGACAGCTTAAACACATAACTTTTGCGCCTTCGTGTTAATTTTTGCAGTGATTTCGCCGCCGCAGGAGGTTTTTCATGAGTGACAATAACACAAATAACTGGAAGCGACGAGACTTTATTCAAGGACTGGGAGCAACGGCATTTGCCACTGGACTTTCTTCTTGTGCCATTAATGCTAACCGTGCCCCTAAAGGAATATCACAAGCGGCGTTGGCGGTAGAACCAGTGGTAGACCCCAAGACACTGGAAAAACCTAACATTACAGTGGGGTATGTGCCGGTAAATGACTGCGCTCCCTTTGCTGTAGCCTGGGAGAAAGGGTTTTTCCGCAAGTATGGTTTAAATGTCACTCTCAGCCGTGAAGCTAGCTGGGGTACGTCTCGTGATGGCATCATTTTTGGTCGCCTCGATGCTTCGCCTGTTGTAAGTGGCGCGGTGACGAATGCGAGAACAGGTGCAGAAGGCGCACGTCATGCTCCCTTGTGTGCGGCAATGACAATTCACCGTCACGGTAACGCCATGACGATGAATAAGGCAATGTGGCAGTCTGGGTTGCGTCCTTGGCGAGACTATAACGGTAATTTGGAAGAGTTTGGGCGAGATTTCCGCAATTACTTTGAAAAATTACCAGCCGAGCAACGAGTTTGGGCAGTGGTGCTCAGTTCGGCAATTTATGAATACTTTATCCGCTACTTATCTGCTGCTGCTGGAGTTGCTCCTGACAAAGAATTTCGCATCATTATTGTCCCACCACCACAGATGGTAGTGAATATGCGGATTGGGGCGATGCAAGGTTATATGGTGGCAGAACCTTGGAATACACGAGCAATTACTGGCAATGATGGAATTGGCTTTACTTTCGCTCAGGGTATGGAAATCTGGCAAGGGCACCCAGACAGACTTCTAGGTGTCATGGAGTCTTTCATTAAAGAAAATCCCAAAACCTATCGCTCTTTAGTCAAGGCAATGATAGAAGCTTGTAGGTATTGTGGCGATCCAAAAAACCGGGAAGAAGTAGCTAAGATTATCACGAATAAGTCATTTACAGGAGCAAAACTCAAATTAACAAAACCAGCGATTGTCGGCGAATACAATTACGGCGGTTTCGATGACAAAAAACGTCTTGTGAAATCGACGGATACAACAATCTTTTTTGAAAAACCAGCTAATCTTGTCAAAGTGCCAAATGACCATTCAACATTTCTGTGGCAATCTCAGAGTATTTGGTTAATGACTCAGTCGGCTCGGTGGGGACAAATTAAAGAAATTCCCAAAAATGCTGAAGAATTGGCGCGTAAAGCTTGGCGCACTGACTTGTACCGAGAAATTGCCGCTGAAATGGGAATTGAATCTCCAAAAGAAGATTACAAGATAGAACAAGCTGAACTATTTATCGACAAAAAAGCTTTTGACCCCAGCGATCCTGTCGGGTATCTTAAGAGTTTTGAGATTAGGGCAAACGCTCCTAAATCTTTCTTTATGTCCTAGCGGAATCGGCAGAGTTAATCATATTGTATTGACTGTCCTTTGTCATTTGTTTTTTGTCTTATATAGATGACTGATAACTAAAGACTAATGACCAATGACTAATGACTAATGACCAATGACTCATTGCAGGAGTGTCAAATGAAATCTACCTCGTTCTCAACAGATGCCTATGATAAGGCTTCACCTCCCACCACTGGATTTCTGGAGATTGAAAATTTATTCAAGTCATATACAAAACCTGATGGGGGTGAATTTGTCGTCCTAGATAATGTCAACTTAACAGTGGGTGAAGATGAATATATTTCTGTTATTGGTCACTCGGGTTGCGGTAAATCGACACTTTTAAAGATTGTCGCTGGCTTAGAAAAAGCGACTTCTGGATCAGTGCGGTTAGATGGCAAAGAAATTCGTAAACCAGGGGCTGAGCGGATGATGGTGTTTCAACACTATTCGCTGTTACCTTGGTTAACTGTGCGGGAAAATATCCGACTTGCGGTAGATGAAGTGCTAAAAGATGCCAATCGGGCTGAGAAAATTAGCATTGTGAACGAACACCTGGCAATGGTAAATTTAACAGCAGCTGCTGATAAGTATCCTGACGAAATTTCTGGCGGGATGAAGCAGCGGGTGGGTATTGCTAGAGCATTAGCAATTCGCCCGAAAATGCTGCTGATGGACGAACCTTTTGGGGCGTTAGATGCGCTAACTCGGGGGAAATTGCAGCGGCAAGTGTTGGATATCTGGGAAAATCACCGACAGGCGGTCATGATGGTTACCCATGATGTAGATGAAGCGATTTATATGTCGGATCGCATTGTTATGATGACCAATGGACCTGCGGCTAATATTGGGGAGATACTAGAAGTACCGTTTCCTCATCCACGCGATCGCGCTGCTATGAGAAACTCAAAAGAGTACTATGATCTCCGCAACTACGCCCTAAATTTCCTAGATCGCTATTTCGCTCAAGACGAGTAACGAACAACTTCTTAAGTCATAATTCGTAATTTCTAATGTTCAAGTCAATTACGGATTATGAATTACAAATTTGTCATTGTTTTTGTTAATTTTTCTTTAAACAGAGATAAAACTATGAATCTCAAACCCATATTGGTGCGTCTGCAAAACGCTATCGGAAGAGATGATTTAATTGAGCAAATGGTGTTAATCTCGACACCAGAGACACCTGTATGCAAACAGGGGCAACCTGAAAAATCAGTTAACTTAATCGTTGGTTATAATAGTTCTCCCAACAGTCATACTGCGTTAGATATTGCCTTGTTGATCGCTCATCAAACACGTTTAGCCACAAAGGCGCAAGTCACAGTTCAAGTTGTTTATGTGATCGAGGAAAATCAAAGTAGTCATGCTGCAGATGTCTTGCAAAAAGAGGAATTTGTAACTCAGCGAGCAACCGAACAAAATCCTCCACACTCTTCAACAAGCTTCCCCTTAAATGAGTTTGACACAGGTGTGACAACTCAAACAAAAATGCAGGCTAACACAACCTACTCACAAGAAAGATTAGTAGATAGATTTGCACAAGCAGAAGGTATTTTGCGGCAAGCAAGTTGTCTAGCTGCGGAATGGAAAAGTTCTTTTAAAGCTCATCTTCGGTTTGGTTGCATTGGCAGGGAACTTAGGAAAGTGGTTGTATCAGAAGGTGCAGATTTACTATTACTTGGCTGTAACTCTGTCAATCATCCGATAGTGCAACACCTCGGTTCTAAGTTCCCCTGTTCAGTACTAGGTATACCCAATTTTGTCAATGAGAAACGCGCTTAGCGGACATAGTTGCGAATGTTGTGGAGAGACACCTAAGTATAGAAGCCCGGTTTCTTAAACCCCTTACCAATAGGATGATTATCCCTATTTCTTCAGAGTACAAAATACCACATAATATATGTATGTGGTATTTTTTTTGCTAATCTGCAAAAAATCTGAGTGTAATTTCTACCAATACAAGTTGCGTTATAATATGTCATTCTGAGCAAAGGGAAGAATCTTGGGAGATACTACCCTACCCAACCGATGCACCCCCTTTGGGGTCTAGGGGAACCCGTGATGTACCACCACGCTACGCGTGATTCTTAGTGGATTAAGTGTATGCTGAATACATTCTGTGGCGATGCTTGTTATTTAAAGTATTTGTATAATAATTTAAATATTTTTTAAAAAAATTAACTTTTCTCAATAAAATTTTAACTCCTCGAAAGATTTGAAGTTTTGAAATTGTTTCAATAACCATTTGAACTGTCCCGAGGAGACGACTTGCTTTATGATTCAAAGATGCTACCCTACGGAGTATAGCCCAGAACTATTTCTAGGGAAGTACAAACACATCACATAAGATGTCATAAAACAAGCAAATGCACAACTCATTGCAATCCCGAAAGGATTAATAACATGAACCCGCCCGAAGGAGAACATAGCAATCATAGTATGGTAGAACCACCTCAAGCAGGATCCAACCAAAATACAAATATTCCTCTCTTTCATAGTACAGATAGTAGTACAGATATGGGAGAAAGCCACAGTTTAGCAAAAGTCAGAGATATTCTTTTTGGTAATCAGATGCGGGAGGTGGAAAGAAGGTTTACCCGCTTAGAAGAGCGTCTGGTTAAAGAATCTGCTGATTTACGGGATGAAACAAGAAAACGTTTAGATTCCTTAGAAACGTACATTAAGAAAGAGGTTGAGTCCATAGCAGATCGGCTAAAAAACGAGCAAGTAGAACGCGGTAAAGCAGTGAAAGCAGTTGCTGAAGAAAACAAAAATATAACGATGTCTTTAGAAAAAAGAATTGCCCAATTTGAAGAAGAAACTGCGAACAGCCAACGAGAAGTTCGTGAGCAAATTCTTAACCAATCTAAAAGCCTACAGGATGATATCCGGCAAAAATACGAAGAAATTGTGGCTTTAGTGCAACAAGAATCTCAAGAACTTCGTATTGCGAAAACAGACCGTTCCTCCCTCGCTGCTCTTTTCTCAGAACTAGCTATCCGCTTGAATTCTCAACAACAATAAGGCTTATTAGTTAGTAGTTAATCGTACTTAATGATAATTAATAACTAATAACTAATAAGTCACTAATAACTAATAACTAATAACTAATAACTAATAACTAATGACTAATGACTAATGACTAATGACTACTCAAATAACACTCACGTAGAGCCTAATGATGAACTGAGTGAAGTCCGTAGTTTGCTTCTTGGTATTGAACCAGCTAAACTAAACAAATTATACGAGCGATTAGATAACCCACAGATAAAAGCAGAAGATATCAGCCGATTGCTTCCAGAGGCGGTTATTTTGCGAACAATGCAAGATAAACAACTGGGCGAAGCAATAGTTCCTACTGTTGAACACGCCATTCAATCCTCTGTTAAACAAGATTTAAATATTTTGTCAACTGCGATTTTTCCCATAATGGGACCAGCCATTCGCAAGGCTATTACCGCAGCTCTCGAAGCAATGGTTCAATCTTTAGATGCTTCTTTAGAGCAAAGCTTTTCTCCACAAAGCCTCAAGTGGAGATTAGAAGCGCGACAGACGGGTAAAACATTTGCCGAAGTTGTGCTGCTTCGCACGCTCATTTATCGGGTGGAACAGGTATTCCTGATTCATAAAAAAACCGGATTAATGCTGCAACATACAGTAGCGCCAAAAGTCAGCGCTCAAGATCCGGATTTGGTTTCAGCCATGTTGACGGCTATTCAAGATTTTGTCAAAGACTCTTTCAATACACAAAAAAATGATGGGCTTCAAAGTTTGCACTTTGGAGAACTCACCATTTGGATTGAAGAAGGACCACAGGCAGTACTGGCAGGTATAATTCGGGGAACTGCTCCCCAAGAATTAAGATTAGTTTTTCAAGAAGCAATAGAAAAAATTCATCTGAAGCTAAACAGAGAACTTATTTTTTTTGAAGGAGAAACAGAGCCATTTGTAGCCGGTAGACCTGAGATAGAAGCTTGTTTGGAGGCTCGGTATCAAGCTCCAACAAAAAAAAATTATATTTCTGCCCGGACTTTATTAGGCACAGTAGCTATTGGTTTGGGAATTTGGAGCTTTTTTGCTATTCGAGACCATCTGCGTTGGAACGCCTATTTAGAAAAACTGAACTCTCAGCCTGGAATTGTCGTGATTAAAGCTGACAAGCGAGGTGGAAAATATTTTATTTCTGGAATGCGCGATCCATTAGCAGTAGACCCCAAAATGCTGATAAAACAAGCAAATCTCAGTCCCAAAACAGTTATCAGCCATTGGACGCCTTTCCTGTCGTTTGAACCAGCAATTATCAGCAAAAGAGCTGAGGAATTACTTCAACCTCCAAAAACTGTAGCCGTGAAAGTAGATGAAAAAGGTATTCTTTATGTCAGTGGGTCTGCACCTCGTCAGTGGATTTTAGAAGCAAGGAAATTTTGGCGTTTTATTCCAGGAATTACTCAATTTCAAGATAAGAATCTTATTGATATAGAACTAAAGCATCTTGAGTCATATAAAAATCAGATTGAACAAGAATTGCTATTTTTTTCTGAAGGAACAACAGAGTTTTTCCCAGGGGAAGATAAGAAACTTAAGAATCTTGTACTGCAAATACAAAAACTTTTGGATGCTGCCAAATATCTTGATAAAAATGTAGGTATTCAAATAGTGGGACACACTGATATAACTGGAACAGAAACAAGAAACATCGCACTCAGTCAAGCCCGTGCCAATAAAATCCTTTCTTATTTATCTTCCCAAGGAATCAATAGGAGCAATTTCACTACTATAGGTGTGGCTAACACCCAACCTTTACGTTCGGGATTGCTAGAAGATCAGAAATTGAGCCGCCGAGTATCTTTTAAAATTTTACTGTCTGACCAAGCTAAATAAGGATTATCCGTATATGCTCCAAAAGAAAATTTGTATGGTGGGTGCATTTGCCACGGGTAAAACTAGTTTAGTATCACGTTTTGTTTATAGTATTTTTTCTGATAAGTACCAGACTACTGTCGGGGTAAAAATTGACAAAAAAACAGTTTATGTTGGAGAAAAAGAGTTAAATCTTATTCTTTGGGATCTGTATGGAGAAGACGAATTTCAGAAAGTGCGGATGTCCTACTTGCGAGGGTCTTCAGGTTATTTATTAGTTGTGGATGCAACTCGACAGGATACTCTGGAAAAAGCCTTGAATTTACAAAAAAGAGTAGAAGAAACAATTGGTAAAGTACCCTTTATTTTGGTAATCAACAAATCGGATTTAGCTGATGAATGGGAAATAAGTAACTCCGAAATCGACGAACTGAGGCACAAAGGTTGGACGGTTATTAAAACTAGTGCAAAAAGTGGTTTTGGTGTAGAAAAAACTTTCCAAACTCTTGCTTCTAGAATATTAGAGGGATAAATAATGTTGGATTTTCCTGTTCCGGTTATTGCTTATCTTCTCAATTTCATGATAGAGCAACGTTCTCTTGCCTATCTTTTAGTTAATAAAGATGGCTATTTGTCAGCTTGGGGCGGTAAACTATCAGTATACGGTCTTACAAATTTACAAGAAGGGAAGAAAGTAGGACAGCAAGTTTTTTTTCTGGAAGGTCTTTTACCACTAGATGATTTTCCTTTATTTTTGCCTTGCATAAAAACGGAATACAGCATTTGTGCAGATGTCCATATTTTCTCCTCACAGGAAGGAGATTGGGTGTTGCTGTTAGATGCTACCTGGGATGAAATTCATGTAGGCATGATACAGCAACAAGTAAACTCTTCCAGACTGCTGTAGAAAAAATTCTCTATAATAGAGAACTCAGTGGATATTGGTTGAAAAAATTTGGTTTTGGCTTGTCTAAGTCATCAAGGGTTCTATGACAACAGACCTTTTGGCAGCATTGAATATTTTAGTATTGGAACGGCTAGATGTTGATTCATTCAGCATTACTGGAACCGTACCAGATTGGTTAACTCACTTTTGTCCTCAAAAAGTTGTATTGGAAACAGGGAGACTTATACTGAAAGAAGTCTTTCCATTTTTAGAAAACTTTTTAATTGATGCTGAAGAATTTTGGCTCTTAAGAGGAGAAAAAAAATTAAAATCTGGTATATGGTATCAGCTTGATTTATCTGGGAAAGAATATCATTTTGAAGCTATAGCCGTTTATGTAGATAGCAAAAAATATTTATTAATAGAATCGCTTGATGAAACTTATACGGAGAAGCAATATATTATTCAAAAAGCACGAGAAAATGAATTAAATTATCAGTATATTGTGAAAGAAAACCAGAAAAAAGAAGTTTTGATTCACTGTATTATACATGATATGGCAGGACAATTAAGTGCTATTCATGGCTGTCTTAGTCTCTTACAGTTTGAAAATTTAACACAACAAGTCAGAGACATTTTAGAAATCGGTAAAATACAATGCCACAGGCAAGAGATGCTCATACGGGAAATATTGGATGGATTTTCTGCTGAAGTCAAATCCTTGGAGACATTTGCAGTCGATCTTGGTAAGGCACCGAGTGCCCTGATATCTGCACAGGACATTATCCAACTTTTATCTCCTTCTTTTGCGCTTAACAAAATGCAATTACGCCTAGCTGCCAATATTGACGTGACAGCAGATTGGAGAGTCATCGGTGATGAATCGCGTTTAAATAGGGTGATTGCAAATTTGGTAGAAAACGCTTTTCGTCACAGTCCACTAGAGTCTACTGTGACAATTGGTTTAGAACAGGATGGAGATTATATTTTAGTCAGTGTGGATGATGAAGGTTCCGGTGTCCCTCCGGAAAATGTAGAGAGTTTATTTCAAAAGTTCTCTCAAGGAAAAGGTAAATCAGGTAGAGTTGGGCTAGGGCTTTATTCTTGCCGCATTACAGTTGAACGTTGGGGAGGGAAGATTGGTTATTCCCCTCGTCCACAAGGAGGTTCCCGATTTTGGTTCCGTCTACCAAAACCAAGACGAAATGAATCAGTAGCACCCCAAGAGGGGGCTACTCAACTCTAACTGATGACTAGTATCCAATAAAGTGTAGAACATCACGTAATACGCTGTAGCCAGCCAAGTCCCAAAGCAGGTAGGCAAGAAAACCAATCATTGCCAAGCGACCGTTCCACAGTTCAGCTTGAGGATTCCAGCCAAACAGAAAAGCATTACGATCTACGCCGTTATATTCTGTAGCTATGGGTGGTAAATCGGTAGCGGGACGAGTTTCACGACTTTGCATTGTTTTTTCCTCCAATATCAAGTTGGTTTTTATGGCTTTAATTTTTAGTAGCCGATCAAGTGCAGCACGTCACGTAGAACGCTGTAGCCTGCTAAATCCCAAAGCAAGTAAGCTAGAAAACCAATCATTGCCAAGCGACCGTTCCATAGTTCAGCTTGGGGATTCCAACCAAATAGAAAAGCATTACGGTCTACGCCGTTATATTCTGTAGCTACGGGTGGTAAATCAGTGGTAGGGCGAGTTTGCATTTTTTTTCTCCAAAATTAAATTTTTATTAGTCTTTTGTTCTTTACAAACGACTAATGACTAGTAACCAACCAAGTGCAGCACATCACGTAGGACGCTGTAGCCTGCTAAATCCCAAAGCAAGTAAGCTAGAAAACCAATCATTGCCAAGCGACCGTTCCATAGTTCAGCTTGGGGATTCCAGCCAAACAGAAAGGCGTTACGGTCTACGCCGTTATATTCTGTAGCTACGGGTGGTAAATCAGTGGTAGGGCGAGTTTGCATTTTTTTTCTCCAAAATTAAATTTTTATTAGTCTTTTGTTCTTTACAAACGACTAATGACTAGTAACCAACCAAGTGCAGCACATCACGTAGGACGCTGTAGCCTGCTAAATCCCAAAGCAAGTAAGCTAGAAAACCAATCATTGCCAAGCGACCGTTCCATAGTTCAGCTTGGGGATTCCAGCCAAATAGAAAAGCATTACGGTCTACGCCGTTATATTCTGTAGCTACGGATGGTAAATCAGTAGCAGGACGAGTTTCACGACTTTGCATTGTTTTTTCCTCCAAGATTAAGTTGATTTTTAGGAGTTTAATTTTTAGTAGCCAATCAAGTGCAGAACATCACGCAGGACGCTGTAGCCTGCCAAATCCCAAAGCAGGTAGGCAAGAAAACCAATCATTGCCAAGCGACCGTTCCACAGTTCAGCTTGAGGATTCCAGCCAAATAGAAAAGCATTGCGATCTACGCCGTTATATTCTTTAGCAACAGGTGGTAAATCAGTAGCGGGGCGAGTTTCCATTGTTTTTTCCTTCAAGATTAAGTTAGTTTTTAGGAGTTTAATTTTTAGTAGCCAATCAAGTGCAGAACATCACGCAGGACGCTGTAGCCTGCCAAATCCCAAAGCAGGTAGGCAAGAAAACCAATCATTGCCAAGCGACCGTTCCACAGTTCAGCTTGAGGATTCCAGCCAAATAGAAAAGCATTGCGATCTACGCCGTTATATTCTGTAGCAACGGGTGGTAAATCGGTAGCAGGACGAGTTTCACGACTTTGCATTTTTTTTCCTGGTTCAAGCTCAATTTGTTTCTTGACTTTACTGTAGCTATTTACAACTGGGCTGCTTTCTGTCAATAGGTACAAACTATCAGCACCTCTTGTGGACGATTATCCGAATAGTGTTTTCTTGGATAAATCCACCTAGAGAGAGTGCAAAAAAAAGTATTTGTAAATAAATGTAACAAGAGTAACGAAAAGCTAAGTTTTATTTGATCAATTCCTGTTGGTATGGCAGGAAATAATAAAAAAGAAAACATTTCTTGCCATAGTCAGTACCCGATGACTCAAGGCACACCTAGACAAACTCAATTCGCATGGCTTGGACTTAACGCTTAGGAGACACCGTAAAAATAAAATCCCAGCCGTGTTTTACGCCCTTCGGGTTGGTGACGAAGGATCTAGATTTGACGGTTGGGATTTTATTTCAAGGAAAGTGCCTTAAAAGCCTGCCTCTGTAAGCTTTGCTTGTGAGTTAGTAAGTTATAGTCTCTTGGAGATTTATCAATTTTTGTAAGAAATCGAATGTAGAACAAACAAAGAAGGATAAAAAAAGAGCAAGGGATAAAGTCCCCGATTTTTTACTTCACAACAGAGTCATTCGGATTTTTGCCTTCATTACACTCTTGTTTTTGTTAGTGATTGAATTAGGTAAAAAAACTTCATACCATGCAGTAGAAGATTTTCAAACTTTGGAGAGATGCTGAAAGCACTATGATTCCACGATTGTATAGCTCAAGAGTTGGGTATTGTGACAGATAGAAAATTTATTCTCATGTAACTTTATAATCCCCACCGACTTGAGCTATAGAGGAAGGAATTAGGATGTTTCAAAGTACACACATTATGCTGGCACCGTATAAGTCACTGTTTTGGGTGGCACAAGCGCCAGTCACTAACCAGCCAAATGTCTCTTTTGGATTTGGACCACACTTTTTTTTCGCTTTAGTCTCGGGTGTGATCCTGGCTTTTGCCTTGCAATTAGTTCTCACAAACCTCTCAGTTGCTGCTGGGATTTCCTACCTAGGTCGTTCATCTGATTCAGATGGAGATCATCATGGAGAGGTTGGAAGTGTGGGGGGTACTATTCGCAAAATAGGCACGGCGGTGGGATTGTGGACATTAATCACTGTGACTATTGCGCTTGCCATTGCTTGTTTCCTAGCGGTGAGACTGAGTCTTTTTGGAGATTGGTCTCCAGTCAACGGAGCAATTCTAGGGTTGGTGATTTGGGGAGCGTACTTCTTACTGCTGGTGTGGGTGAGTTCAACCACAGTGGGTTCCTTAATTGGCTCGTTGGTCAACACAGCAACTTCCGGCTTACAGGCGATTATGGGGACAGCAACCGCCGCGTTGGGGGCAAAAGCTGTCAATCAGCAAGTGGTAGCAACAGCTGAAGCAGCAGCGTCCGCCGTGCGTCGGGAAATAGGCAGTGCGATCGACCCCGGCACTCTCAGGGATAAGGTAGAAGATTATTTAGAAATGGTGCGTCCGCCAGAACTGGATTTATCCAAAATTCGGGGCGAATTTGAAAGGTTACTCAAAGACCCGCAACTGATGGCGATCGCCGGTGGTACAGCCGCAGGTGGTGCAGCTCTTAGCAACATCGACCGCCAAAAGTTTGTTGATCTTGTTAGCAGTCGCACTGACCTCTCGAAACGAGATATTAACCGCATTGCTGATACATTGTATAAAGTTTGGCAGCAGACGGTGGGTCAACAACAACCAATGCAAGACCGTTTGGGAGACTTGGTTAACTATCTCAAATCATTGCAACCCGGACAAACCCGGACAGATGAACTCAATGCCAAGCTGGATCAGCTGATGGCAGAAATGCGTGCTACAAAAGACGCTAACCAAAGGGCAACCCAAGAAGCGACTCCTGGTCCAATTCAACGGACAGTCCAGCAGGCTATATCCGCGCTGAGTGGCGTTGTGTTGGGACGAGCCGATTTGTCAGACATAGATGTAGAAAAAATCTTAGGTGCGATCACAAACGCTAAAGATAAAGTCACAGATCAAGCAGATAAGTTAGGTCTTCCCACGCCAAAGGTGCCTTATAGCCCCATTCGTGCTGATGTGGAAAACTACCTGCTCAACGCACATTCTTGGCAACTGAATTCAGAAAAAAGTGCCCAAGAATTTCGTGACGTTCTTTACGATCCAGCGGCTGATCCCGGAACAGTGCGGCGAGAGTTAGAGCAACTTTCTCGGACTGATTTTGTAAATATTCTCAAACAAAGGGGTCTGTTGACCCAAACAGAAATTCAGCGTATAGCAGATCGGTTGGAAGTGATCCGCCAAGAAGTTCTACTTGCAGCGATCGCAGAAGAAGAAAAAGAGGTCGTACAAGACTTGCAACGCCGAGTCGAAAGCTATCTGCTTGTAACTCCTAAATCAGATTTGACTGCGGAAGGCATACAGCAGGATTTTAAACCGTTGCTGGAAGACCAAGACGCAGATTACGAAACTCTATCTCGGCGACTAGCTCAGTTTGACCGCCAGGAAATGCGGGAAATCCTCCTAGAGCGCAATGACATTAATCCTGAGGAAGCAGACGCAATCCTTGACCAGTTGGAAAAACAACGGGATCAAGTTTTAGTCGAATCCAAAGGAATTGCAGATCAAGCGAAATATCAAGCCGAATCGCTGTGGCTGAATTTAAAATCTTATCTGCGAAACACAGGCAAAGATGAACTCAACCCGGATGCTATCCAAGCTGAGCTGAAAAGACTTTTAGATGACCCGCAAGCAGGAGTTACGGCAATTAGGGCGCGTTTGTCTCGTTTTGACCGCGATACTTTAGTAAAATTACTGGGTCAGCGGGAAGACTTGAGCGAAGACCAAGCGAACCAAATCCTTGACACAGTTGAGGAAAACTGGAATAACATTCGCAACGCGCCAAAAACCGTTGCAGATAAAGCTAAGGAGCAATATGACTCCGTGACGACCACAATTGCAGATTACCTACGGAACACTGGCAAAGACGAACTCAACCCCGAAGGAATTCAGCGGGATTTGAATAGATTGTTCCAAAATCCACAACAAGGAGTTGTTGCACTGCGTCGTCGGTTGTCACAGGTTGATAGAGATACCTTAGTGAAGCTGCTGAGTCAACGTCAGGACTTGAGTGAAGAGCAAGTCAATCAAGTCATTGATTCAATGCAAACTTCAATCCGCGACATGATACGTGCGCCTCGTCGCCTAGCCACCCGAACTCAGCAAAGCGTGCAAAATTTCCAAGCTTATCTGGAAGCGTACCTGCGGGGGAGTGGCAAGGAAGAACTGAACCCAGAAGGTATCAAGCGCGACTTACATCTGTTGCTGCACGATCCACGAGTGGGGATAGAAAGTATAGGCGATCGCCTTTCTCAATTTGACCGCTCCACCATTATCACCCTGCTGAAACTGCGGGAAGACTTAACAGATGACGAAGCGGCACAGATTGCGGATACCATGATATCAGTGCGCGACCAGTTTGTGGAACAAGTACGGGGTATTCAGCGGCGCATTCAAGATGTGGTTGATGGAATTTTTGCCCGTATTCGCGACTACCTCAACTCTTTGGATCGCCCAGAACTGAACTACGATAGCATTAAGCGCGATGTTCGCACGTTGTTTGATGACCCGCAAGCAGGGTTTGATGCATTGCGCGATCGCCTGTCTTCATTCAACCGCGATACCCTAGTCGCAATTATGAGTTCCCGCGAGGATATCTCGCAGGAAGATGCTAACCGCATTATCGACCAAGTCGAACGCGCACGAAACAGCGTCTTGCAACGGGCAGAACGCATCCAGCAAGAAGCACAGCGACGCTTAGAAGAAGTGAAGCATCAAGCACAACGTCAAGCCGAAGAAACACGCAAAGCCGCAGCATCAGCCGCTTGGTGGCTATTTGCTACAGCCCTTGTTTCGGGCATATTCTCAGCAATTGCGGGAGCAGTCGCTGCCATTGTATTAGTGTAGTTTGATACGTTATCTTTGCTGACCAATTTCAGCCTCTCAAACGAGAGGCTTTTTTGTTGCAAGCACAAGGTTATCTGTCGCAAAATAAACTTTTCCTGCTAGTACTGTAAAAAAAATATAGATTAATATCGTGAAGTGACACCAATATCTTAAGACAGCATTTGAACTGCTGTCATTTCAGTAGAAAGATGGAGAAGCTCAAACATTGCCCTTTACTATAGCAATCCTAAATAATTTATAAAAATTTTTGTTCCCTGTTCCCTGTTAAGCGCCCTCATTCGGCAATTTACAACTCAAATAGGACTGCTATATAATGACAAATCAACTGAAATTATCAGAGCAACAGTGGTTCAAAACACCAGCGATAGTCAGCACTGCATTATTTCTCGGCGTAATCGCCATATCTTTTGGTGCTATCTTCATCAGATGGAGCGAATACGAACTCAGCCCCATTGCCACTGTATTTAATCGTTTTTGGCTCGGTAGTGTCGTCTTCGGGTTGTGGCATAGTGGCTTGACGATACGTCAGTGGTTTTGGGGCGACAAATCTGTCCAACAGGAGGCATACACCCGTCAGGACTTTTTGTTATTGCTGGGTGCTGGGACTTTTTTTGCTGCCTCCCTAGTTCTCGTGGCTTGGTCACTGACTCAAACGAGCGTTGCTATCTCAACTGTGTTGCATAATCTCGCCCCGATATTTACCAGTTTGGGGGCGTGGCTGTTATTCTCTGTGGGCTTCAACCGCCAATTCCTTATTGGCATGGTTATCGCTACTGGGGGAGCGATCGCCATTGAACTAGATCAGCTTGGAGGAGCTACCAACAATCTACTTGGAGACGTAGCTGCTATCATATCTGCGGTTTTCTTGGCGGCGTACCTGCTTGTTGTAGAACAACTGCGAACCAAATTCACTCCTATGACAATCCAGTTGTGGATCTGTGCGATCGCTACCGTAGTCCTGTTCCCTATAGTTTTATTGAGTGGAGATAAATTTTTCCCCTCAACGTTTGGAGGGTGGCTAGCAGTCATTTCCTTTTCCCTCGTTTGCCAAGTTTTAGGTCACGGACTTTTGATATACAGCCTGGAAAAGTTGTCCTCAGTCGTCGTCTCGCTGTTTCATCTCCTAGAGCCAGTTTTTGCTGGAGTTTTCGCTTTTGTCATATTTTCGGAAAAGTTGAGTTTCTCTCATTGGGTCGGTTTTGCTGTAGTTCTCATCGGTCTATACCTAGTTGTTTCTAGCCAAGCTGCTGTTCATTCGTCACAAAAAAGGCGGTCGGGAAGCCGTTCTATTTTTATTAACATTTGCTAACAAAAACTTCCTGTTTCAACCGAGACTGTCGGCAGCACCTCGTCCACAGGCAGACACGGCAGAACTTGCCGCGTATTTTGATATGTTGATTGCCGCGTTCAAATCGCGGTCAAGTTCAAGATCACATGAATGACAGTGGTAGACTCGCTGCCTTAGACTAAGCGAATCTTTTACGTTCGAGCAGCAAGAACAGGTTTTACTACTGGGTGCAAATCGGTCAATAACAACCAACTTGCTGCCGTATAGCTGGCATTTATATTCCAACTGACGACGAAACTCATAAAATCCCATGTCTCCTATTGCTTTAGCCAAACAGCGATTAGCCATCATCCCAGAGACGTTCAAGTCCTCAATCCCTATTACTGCGTGGTTTTTGCTTAAATAGGTGGTGACTTTATGAAGAACGTCTTTGCGAATATTGGCAACTCGTCTATGGGCTTTAGCCAGTAGTCGCGTTGCTTTATTCCAATTAGCAGAGCCTTTAGGTTTACGGCTAAGATTACGTTGTAGCCGTTTTAATCTACGTTCTGCTTGACGATACGATTTAGCACCGTCGAACACAACACCTGTGGATAGTGTTGCTAGCGCTTTAATACCTAGATCGACACCGACAATATCGCAAACTTTTGGTGTTTGTTCAATAGGAACATCAATTTTAAACGAGATAAACCACCTGTCTGCTTGGCGGCTAATTGTCACTGACTTAGGCTCTACACCCTGTGGTAATCTCTCAAAGGTTTTCAACCATCCAATCACCGGAACCTTGACCCGCTTGTGGTCAACATGAATTGAACCATCAAGAGTAAAAGAGTCGTCTCTTCCTTTCTTCTTGAACTTTGGAAAGCCTTTGACTTTCTTAAAAAAAGATTTAAATGCATCGCTCAAATGTCGTAATGCATACTGAGGAGAGCATTTACTAACTTCGTAGTACCAAGGGTTCTCGGACTTAACTGAAGCCACCAACCACTTGTGTAAGTCAATCGAGGAAGGGAATTTAATCTTGTCGTTAGGATTGGCACGGTTATGTGCCAACACCTGCTGACATAAGGCAAGACCCTGATTCCAAGCATGACGCGCTACACCAGCGTGTTTTGCCAGCATCAATCGTTGCAGTTTGTTAATTTTGAGTTCTGTCTTAAATCCTAGTAGCATAGTCATATTGTACAGCATTTGACGTACAAATACTATGAGTAAACGATTAGACATTCGACTTCCTGACGAGTACCATGAAATCCTTGAGCAATACTGCAAGCATTCAGGAGCAACAAAAACCGGAGCAATAAAAATGCTAATCCTTGTACTTAAAGATGAGCAACTGTTAGCAATTGTAAGGAAATCAATCACTGTTGATTAGCCCTCAAACTCCCCATCTAGTTAAAATGAGGTTGGAAAACCACCTAAAATCTTTGCAATAGCTTGATGAAAGCCGCACCAATAAACAAGCCTGCAACTTGCGCCAAATAGCCAATGCTAACTGGGTTAACGCCACCAGGAATATTTAAACTGCCAATCCCGTAAAAAATCTGTTGCACAAACCACCAAAATACATAGAAAGACGTTGGTAGTTGTATGGGAATAAATACAATCAACAGGGGTAGAATACTGTCAATTTTAGCTTTGGGAAATTTAAGCACATAAGCTCCTAAAATAGCTGTAATAGCCCCATTCGCCCCAATAAGTGGCACCGTTAAGCTGGGTTCAGCTAAAATTTGTACTAGCCCAGTCAGGATGCCACAAACCAAGTAAAATAATAAAAATCGTCCAGAGCCAAGAATACTTTCCAGAGTTTTGCCAAAAACCCACAAAAATATCAAATTTCCTAAAATTTGACTAAAACTGCCATGGAGGAACATTCCCGCAAGTAGTGAAGTCGAACGCATTAGCACAACTATCCAAGCAGCTGAGTTTCCAGCAAGTCCATTTGCACTAGCTGCACTAAGTTGTGCTGGAACCACACCCCAGCTATTTACAAAATTGCCTAATTCACCACCAAGCTCTAGTTTCAGTTCCCATAAGAATAAGGCAATGTTGATACCAATCAGACAGTAAATAATGATTGGCTTTCTACGCGTGAAAAAGAAAATGTTATCGCTAATAGGAATCATATTAATTAGTCATTAGTCATTAGTCATTAGTCATTAGTCATTAGTTTTTCCCTCACTCCCTCACTCCCTCACTCCCTCACTCCCTCACTCCCTCACTCCCTCA